>JADFYH010000008.1 GCA_015233135.1 Deltaproteobacteria bacterium | reverse complement strand
GCCAGTGAAAATAAAAAAATAGAGAAAGGAAAATATTGTTCACTACATTTTTGATGTTTTAAAATCACACCACATACCCAGACTGCATTTGCGGGTGTTTATTAAAATCTGGTGTCAAAGTCGGGAAAATCAAGCATTCGTTTAAAATGGGTCATACTTTAATGTAAACGAACATATAATAATCAGCAACATAATTTCTGTTTATTATAATAAATAGCGCTTATTTCTCTGTCTTAATCAATTTACACAAAGTCTCCTTGTATCCACAAAGCTGTTCTTTTGAAAGTGGCCGGCTCTTGCTGCAGTTCCCAAAAAAGCCCCGATAAAATCGGGGCTTTTTTTACAAGTGCAAATCGTCCTTATCGGGTTGCGTGGTCGGCCGCCATGCCGGAGACAGTGTATAGTTTATCTGATAATGTGTATTCCAAATCCGATTTATTTTCGGTTCCACAATAGACAGTCTCTGGCAAATCGGCACTGTAAGCGGCCCCCGAGCTTTCTGCCCAACAGATATAAATATGACTTCTGAATTTAGCCAGAGAAGGAGAGTGTGCAAAGCTTTGATTGCTAGGGTTGTAGGTGAGGGAATCAAACGATAAGCTGCCTCCGAAAAGATTTTCCCATTGCCGAGTCGTTTCATTCCATTTTCGGGCATAAATTTGTTTATGTCCTGCGTCTGAGACATCGACTGATTCATGCCAGGCGACGATGGGGCTTGAGCCTCCTAATATCAAAGTGGGTTCATCGGCGTTGACCTTCGAACCATCGCTGTTTGCAGTCAGGCTACAGGGTGTTAAGCAATTCCAATTTGTTCCATCAAATTTAAAAACTTGAATCCTTCGAGGAAGATCATTCGCAACAGAAGCATCCTCCCCTTGACTGACTGCCAGGTAAGCCGAGGTAGGGCTGTTCATGACAAGTTTGGGATAATGGGCATTATTACCTGAAGTTGTTGCTACCCTGGTAGGAGAAGGAGAAGAAGCTGGGCTGAAATAGCTGTTACAGCCTGCATATGGGGTAGTAACACTGCCACTTGTAGTGCTGCCGGGAGTGCATTCATTCCAACTTACAAAAACAGTGGGGCCACTGTCAGCACTGACTAAGGCCAATGAGGGTTGACCTAATTTGGTTGAAGAAGGGTCATGACGAATTAAAGTACTGATGGGAGAATGCCAAGAACTGTCTGCTTCACTAAATTCAACAATATTTAGCCCTCCCTCAACAACCCCTGCTACTATGGGTTCGTTGGTACTGGGGTTTACCTTTAGGCTTAATTTTTTAGAGACGTCCGAAGTTGAAACCGGTAATGGGCTTGCTATATAATAGTCCCAAGAGTTCTCTCCCCAATAAGCGACATGGGTTGTGTTATTCCCGGCGAAGGCCACATAGATCTTCCCATTGGGAGCTACACTGAGAGAAGGTGCGTAAACGGATGAGCTTGTTGTTGTCGTATCGATAAGGGGTTGCCCCATAGCCTCCCAATTCTGGGTTGCAGAGTTAAATTTTTTGATGATCAGATAGTAAGCTGAAGTAGCTGCATCGTATTGTCTGAAGGCCACAAGGGGTATGCCATCATTGGTAGTGGTGACTTCAGGAGAATTTGCCTTTGCAGCAGAAACCGCATATTTGATTACCTTGGGGTAACTAAACGTAATCGTCGTGGGGTCAAGTGTATTGCCGAAGTCATCCTGGATACCTTCAAGAACAAGCCTGTTAGGATTATTCGCTGGATCAGTACTGGGGGCTTCTGAAGGTGTTACCGTAACAGTTTTTCTATCGGAACTAAGGACATAAGGCCCCACGGCATGAGCTCCCCTATTGTAAAGAGTGGCGCTGACATCGTGTTTTTTGGGAGGATTGGGAAGAAGGGAAGAGGCTTCTCCACGGGACAATTGGATAGATCCAATAGTGACCGGCCTATTGAATGTTAAACGAATGGGTGTATTCACATTCACATTTTGGTCTTTGTTTGCAATTGTAGAAGTGAAGGTGAGCGGGCTTCTGTCAATATTGACCGCAACGGGATGGCTAGTAAAATCTGTTCCCTCTTTTGTGGCAATTGCACTAATGAGATAGGTGCCTGTCAAGTCGTCGGGGATACTCCAGTCACATTGCAGATTATTTATTGCAATATTCAAACATCCGACAAGCTTCGAAGGATCAATATCAATGGTTCTCGCAGGCCCCATTAAATGTTTTTTAATAACCATCCGCACACTTTCTGGATCACCCGCAACGGTCACTGCAAAGCGGATGGGTCTGGCAGCGTTGGTGTTTATGGGAGAAGCAGGGGTGCTGGCGACGTTTACGGAAACGGTCGAGACACTGAGAGTGATTGTGGCATCTTGGTGAAGAGTTCCAGAATTGAGGTGCATGGAAATTGAATAATCGCCAATCGAAGTGTTATTTGTATGAAGGGTTAAAGTTCCTTCGGAATCTGCAATGCTTAAGGCATCGGCTGTTACTCCCGCAGGTAAGTCTGACAGGGTTACAACGACAGCGTCAGTCATTCCACCTGTTCGACTAATGTGAATAGTCAAAGCTCCGGAGGCTGTTTGCAGTAAGGAAATTCCGGCGTTGGGAGTAATAGAGGACACCTCAAAACCAGTAGTAACAGGCCCATTAAACGTCACCTGAGTATTGGCAGTAAAGCTGCTGTTGGCCGCATCCACGCAGGCAACCTGTAAGGTATGAGGGCCTGCGGCGATTGCAGAGGGTCCTGTAAAATTGTGCGAATGGGTGGTGTTGTGAGTGGCGCTCATCGGCGTAGCGGTGGTGGCGTCATCCATTCTAAAAGCACAATCCGCCGTGCGGTTAGTGGTGGCCGTCATCAGCAAAGTAGCTGCGCTTGTGGCCCCAGTCACGGGGCTGGTAATGGTAACCGTTAAGGCTTGCGCAGAGGCTGTTGTGTCGGCCCCTGGAGGAGGAGCCACGTTTCCATTGTTAATGGCACTGTTTGGGGCAGCCGCAGGTGTAGGCGTAGGATTAGAGCCCCCTCCACCGCCCCCACTGCAAGCGGTAAACGCAAATGTAGAAAGGATGAGGAACTGCAAGATCGTTTTTTTGGACAAAGAGAAATACTTCATGGTACCCCCTAAAAAAAGTTTTTTATTCCGTCCTAGATTAGTTATCGAAAAGCCCGAGTGTTAAAGTTTCTCATTTTGCAGAGATTTGTGAAAGTAAAATTTATATAGAGAGGTGGCAGCAAGTGCTTAATAGGCGGTCGTTTGTTGGGTTTGTTAAGAGGTGTAAAGGATTTAAAACCTTTAATTACGATTAAGAGAAAAACTCTTGATTTATACCGCAACAAAGAATACTTTTGCTGGTATGAAAGTAAAGACTTCTATCACTCTTTCGGAAGATACCCTGGATTCCCTCGATCAGATGAGTAAAGGATTTAAAAATCGATCCGATCTTATTGAACAAGCTCTGCAACAATTTATTGCTTCGTCTAAAAAGAAAAAAAGAGAGGAATCCGATTTGAAAATTTTAAATCAAAATTCCAAGCGCCTCAATGAAGAAGCCGAGGACGTTTTAGGCTATCAGGTGACGTGGTGAAAAGAGGAGATTTATTCCGAGTTTTTAAGCCCAGTAAGCAGGATCCTAAAAAATTTAGGGTTTTTGTGATTGTCAGTCGTCCCACTCTGATTCATTCCCAATTTTCAACTCTTGTTTGTGCGCCAATTTATTCCAAGCATGATGGGCTTTCTACACAGGTTTTGGTTGGGGTTCAGGAGGGTTTAAAACACGAAAGTTCTATTCATTGCGATGAACTGATTAGCTTACCAAAATCGCTGCTTACCGATTATATTGGGGCACTCTCCGAAGAAAAAATAGAAGACCTGGATTTTGCTTTAAAAATTGCGTTGAATCTTGAGTGAGCTGTTAATCGTTAAATCCCAATGCAAAAAGCAAAGCTTCTTTTAGCTCATTCATTTTTTCATCAGAGAGGCTTCCGACAAATTTTTTCAAATCGGCTTTTGATACGGTGTTTAAGTGGTGAAGATTGGCAACGCAAGGCTCTTTCAAGCCTTCTTTGGGGCCAAGCATTATTTCGCTGGGAACTCCTCGAATAGTGCGTGTGATGGGTGCAATGGTTACCGTGTTCAGGTAAGGAAGGGTTTCCTGCCGGGTTAAAATAAGGACAGGCCTAGGTTTGTCGGGTTTTTTAAATTCAAAAAACCAAATTTCTCCGCGGTTCATTCTGGCCACTCCTGGGTTTTGTTAAAAATCTCAAATTCTTCATTTTTTACGGGCTTTTTCTTATAGCCTTCAATTTCTTTTTGAATTTTTTTCCGAAGCATTCGTCTTGCCAACCAATATTTAATTGCCTCTCTTATGGCTTCGGATCGCCCTGAAAGTGCATTTTCGCGAATGCTCTGGTCTAAGTCTTTTACGAGATAGTCGTCTACGGTAATAGATAATGTTTTCATATTGTATACAATAACTAAATAATAATATTAATATCAATAGGATTATATTGTTTTGTTGTTTCCTCAAAACGTCTTCCGAAGAATCTGCAGAAAATCGCCCTTGATGAGTTTTCCATTTTTGAATTCCAACAAAAGATCATTCATTCTATTTTTTTGTTCTTGGGTCGTGAGTTTGCGAATGATGTTTTTCACTTCTTCGCGTTCTTGATCAGTCAAGGCGTTTGCGTTGTTGGTTGAAGGAAGCGGTGGAGTGTCTTTCACAATCAGAGGTGAGACGTTTTGGGAGGAGCTGCGAATCAGTTGCACTTTTCGGAGGCTTTGGGTCTTGGGATCTTTCAATTCAAGGCTCACAGAGCTTCCAATCGCCCCTTTGATCTTCTTTCCCAACTCCTCGAAACTCATGCCCTGCGTGCTGCTTCCATCCACACTCACGATTTCTTCCCCGGCCACTATTCTGGCGCGCGCTGCGGGGGATTCTTTAAAGACGGCGCGAATGCGATGGATTTTTTTATCCGGTAGATGTTCTAAAATCACCCCAATGCCACCGGTGCTGGCCTGCGCCCTCAGCTTTTGTGTCGAATACAAAAAAGCAAGAAAGGTCAGCAAAACAATAAAGGGCTTTATTTTTAAAATTTTTCCTAGCATAAACCGATTATGCATCCAACGCACAAGCCAAAGCAAACCCATCTTCATCCTCATCCTGTGCACTCTCATTCCAGCGAACAAAGTTCACTCAAAAAAAGTCTGATCCTCGCTTTTTCGATGATGTTGCTCGAATTCGTGGGAGGAACCCTTTCTCATTCTCTGGCCCTGGTTTCGGATGCGGCACACATGCTTACCGATGTGCTGAGTTTGGCCTTGAATTATGTGGCCATCAAGATTTCTTTGAAACCTGAAAATTTCGAAAAAAGCTTTGGATATTATCGGGCTGAAGTATTAGTGGCCTTGCTCAATGGTAGTTTGTTGCTGGGAATTGCCCTGTGGATTGCCCTGGAAGCCTGGGACCGTTGGAAGCATCCTCAAACCGTCGTTTTGACCTGGATGATCAGTATTGGAGGCTTTGGGCTACTCATCAACTTACTGAGTGCCTATTGGCTGCATGCCGTCAAAGACAAGAATATGAATTTAAAAGGGGCCTTTCTGCATGTGCTTTCCGATGCCTTGAGTTCAGTAGGAGTGGTGCTGGGAGCCCTGCTTATTTATTTTACGGGATGGTTCTGGATCGATTCTTTGCTGTCGCTACTCATTTCAGCCCTCATCTTTTATTGGGCCGCCAAAATTGTTCTGGATTCCATTCATGTGTTGATGGAATCAACGCCGAAACATATTTCTGTAGAAAAAATGAAGAAAGAAATTTTAAAGCAATTTTCTCAGGTGAGAGGCCTGCATGACATTCACGTTTGGGAAATCACCTCACAGATGTACGCCCTCACGGCACACCTTCAAGTGCAAGATGTGCAGGTGTCAGAGACCATGAAAACAACCGAGCAGATCAGCGCTTTTCTCTCGAGGCAGTATCACATTGAACATGTGAATTTTCAATATGAAGTGGAGTGAGCTCTTTTCGAGAACGATCTTAAAACCAAGAAGAACACCATATTTAAAATGATCCCAAGAGAAGTTACTGAAATTGGTTGATCTGCATTTGAAATGCCTAAGCTACAACCTCCCCTAGAAGAAGGAGCAGCACCGCCAGCTGGGCTAGGAGGGCCACCGAGATCTGGGCCAGTTGCACTTCCCATCAGACGCACTAAAGCAAAGTCTTCATTGGATCCTGCCGTCATGGCCCCCGCCGCGAGAATTTTACCATCGCCCTGAATGGCAAGCGCCTTCAAAACATCATGGCTTCCTCCAAATAAGTTTGTCACTGAGCCTGTGGTTCCAAAAAGAGGGTCCAGTGTTCCATCAGAATTGTAGCGGGCAAGAACGGCTTGTGGAGCCGCCAAAGGGCCACTGTAACCCCCCGCGACAATTTTGTTATCGGATTGAATGAGCAAGCTGCTAATCCCATCATTCAAACCGGAAATACTCGTTGTGGGGGTATGCAGTGGGGCACCATTTTTATCATAAAAAGCCAAGGCGAAGACAGAAGAGACAGCTCCAGAGGTTGACGCCCCTCCTGCCAAGATACTTTCATCCGATTTGAGAGCCAATGCAAAAGCATGGTCGGTGGAATTAGGATGAATCGCAGAAGAAAAATCTGTTTTTACTACTCCAGCAGAACCAAAGCTGGTATCGAGACTTCCATTTGTTTCGTTAAAACGTGCAAGCAGGAAATCAAGATCAGTACTTGTTGCATTTTTGGCCGCTCCCGCCACGACAATTTTTTCTCCTGTTATATCCGGTTGGACGGCGACGGCGCTAATCATGTCATTACCGCCAAAATCATTGACAACGACTCCTGTACTACCACTACCGAAGCTAGAATCAGGAAGCCCGTCCCTTGTAAATCGAATCAAAATGGAATCAAATGCGGATCCACCCACTACTGTAAATCCTCCCAATACAATCTTCCCATCCCCTTGCACGGCCATTGCATTACAAAAATTGCTACTTCCTGCCGCCGTAGCTAATCCACCGCTTCCGAAACCGGTATCTACACTTCCATTGGAAAGTAGCCGGACAATTCCGCAATTTCCAGTAAGGCTTGCAGAAATATTCCCTGTTGCCACCCCCAGAATGATATTACTGCCCTGGAAGGCTATTCCCTTAACCGTGTTAATCCCAGTGAGAGGAGTAGAGTTAAAAGCGTCCAATCTTATTGTGCCCCCACTAAAAGTGGTGTCCAAACTCCCGTCGGGATTATACCTCGCTAAAGCAAGCGCACTACTTGCTGTAAGACTGGTAGTATCACCGCTTTCTCCTGCCACAATAATTTTCCCGTCGGCGGGTTGGACGGCAATCGCTTCGATTCCATCATTAATGGAACTGCCATCAGCTGCGGTAAAACCCGTAGTAACTTTCCCATTATGAGTAGGGCCAAAGCTGGTATCAAAATCACTGGGTGTGGCTTGCAAGGGCTGACCTACAAAAAAAAGAAAAATGGGAATGATTAAAAAAGAAATTTTGAGAGAGTTTCTCCATAATCTATTCATCATTGAAGTCTCCTGTGTACCGGGTCAAAACCGGTGGGTTAGTATGCAGATGAAATGCATCCGTTTGGGTGCAGTGTTCGGAATTGTAACACAATTCAATAATGAGCGAAAGCCCATTTTATCGAGGGCCAACGGTTTTTTTCTAAGAAGGGTTTGAGGATAAAAAAAAGGGAGCGACTTTGGGGATTGGTCGCCCCCTCTTTATGGGGTCAGGAAGGAACTTTTAGATAACTTCCTATTTGTATTCTAAATTGACTGTTCCAACTGCCTCGATGCTTTTGCCACCTTTGGTCTGAGCGGCGAAAAACAACTTCGATCCTCCCTGAGGAAGGAACTTGATGAGATCCCATCCAGAGAACAAATACTTTATGTCTTTTATCCCATTTTTGTTGTGATCCGCAACTTTAATTTTATCAAAATTTGGTTCTATGGGGTTCAGAAGGGCGAAGTCGTTTATGCGGACCAGTTTTAGGGAATCTTGTTTGATCTCCTCAACCGTAAAACCACTGGCAGGCTCAAAGGTGACCTCAACTTTGGTGGGATACTTTAAATCGCCTAATTTTACTACAATGTTAGGGGTGTCCAGTTCGGCAGAGGCGCCAAAGACGGCTTTTTGGGCTTTGGGTTTAGAGCTTTTAGGGAGGACTTTCCCACCCAGTTTTTTACTTAAGACTATAGTCTTGTGGATGCCGACGGGGATAAAGACTTCTTTTCCTCCCCAATTGTCGCTATTTTTTTCCCGATTGATTTCGATAGGGCCTCCCAGGATATCCGAACTCAGTTTGATAAAGCCGGGCTGGTCTTTCTTCATTTTTTCAATTTCGACAATCTTGGCGGTAATTAAGCTACCCTTGGAAAAGGGCGAAGATCCTTTATCGGAAGGGTTATCGAGCGTTGTAAACAGCACCGTCTCCCCCACTTGGGAAACTCGTGAATGCACCAACTGTTTGGATTCCAGAAGGATGCTTTTGGCCTCTTCAACGCGAGCAGGTTTGGGATTTTGAGAAACAGCCTTTTTAGCAGGTTTTTCCGATTTTTCACCTTTCTCATTTTTGACTTCTTTGGCCTCTGGTTTAGCCTCAGGCTTGGCTTCTGGTTTTACTTTGGGCTTGGAACTTTCTTTATCTTTCACCGGCATGGGTTTTACCTGGTTACCAATGGAAATCACTGGAATCGTAGAACCTGAATTTGAAGGAGCAGGTGCAGCGCTGGGCTGAGCCGCCGGCGCTGCCGTGGGTGCCGATTCCTGACCAATAGAAAGAGTTGAAAATAAAAATAAAAAGCCAAAAAGGCAAACACTTGCTATTTTTTTCATCGAAAACTCCTGAGGTTATAGACTCACTTGACACTTTGGAGGCTTAAGGTCAAGGGAGACAATATGCAATCTTTCATCTTTATTCTCGTCTTTTTTTTGAATTTGTTGCTTACTTTTTCAGGTTTTGCCCAAGAAAATTCTTTAGACACAGGGGTTCCGGGCCAGATTAGGGATTTAAATGGAGTGAAACAGCTTTATTTTGAGTCTGAAGTGAGGGTGGAATGGAAGGGAAAGGAATTCTCCCTAAGAGATTTCAAGAATAATGTCATAAAAATAAACCTTCAGAATGGCAAAAAAACCTCTGGAATGGGGATTGATTCGGGTTTGATTGAAAATGATTTAGGAGGGAGCTCAAAAAAGAAGGCCCCTTTGGCATACAAAAACCCCAAACTAGGAAATACCATCGTTTCAAAGGCAACGACGGATCCTTTAAAAAATACAGGCCTTAAAATTACCAAAAATACCCAGGAAAAAACCGCTGAAGGGGGAAGCCTCAACACAGTTGAATATGAGGACAGCTCAAAAAACATTTCCTACCTTTCCAAAACTCTCAAAGAAGAAAGCTCCTTCGACAGTAGAGGGGTATTGGTTTGGAGAAATATAGAAGGGGAGGATCAAGGCCTGCAATTTAAAAAAACCCAGTGGGAAGACGGAAGCGTTATTCGGGAGTATCACAACGCTGAAGGCGGTCTGTCAGTAGTTTCAGATGTACAAAAAAACACTCAAACTTTTTCCTTTTTGAATTCTGAAAAAGATTTGATTGAAGAGGTGGTTTGTAACCAGGGGAGCTGTGAGAAGGATTGAAAAGTTTTTTTGAGTTTCCCCTCCTCGAATAAAGAAAGAAGGGGGAAGTAGAAAGTTAATATCCATAAGGATAATAATAGGTGGGGGTCCCTATACTAATAGAGCTAGGGCTTGTGGAATAAGGAACATATTGACCAGGAATGGGCGATTTATTGTTCCAGAAGCCGGGCCTGTTTCTAGAGGGGGGGGAATAGTAAGAAGGACCGTAAACCGCCGTAGGATAAGGCGTCGAATAGTAGTAGTAAACCTGAGGAACTCCTATTTGGATAGAATCCGGGCTGGTGGAAGGAGGGGCGTATTGCTGTTGTCTAAGTTTTTCAGCATCCGTGAGGTTTTGTTTAGCCTCCACACGGCTGAAAATGCCCAGAGTAAATACCAGCGCAAGGGCCAAGGCAATGGGGTTCGTTTTTTGAATTGATTTCACAAGAAGCTCCTTTCGTAAGGCACATTGTACCTAATGTCTTTAAACGCCCGCAACGTAAGTTTTTCGGGAAAGGTTTTTTTCAATATGAGGATTGCCAATCTTACATAAGCCTGCATAAGTTCACTCAGAGAAGCTTATTTTTGTTAACCTTTTTGAAAGATGCTCATGAGTACAAAACCTGGCGCAGCTCTCGAAACCTTTCTCAATCCTAATAGTAAACGACCCTATGAAATTTTTTTCGAGTGTCCTGAGTTTACTTGTCTTTGCCCAAAAACAGGGCAACCCGATTTCGCAACCATCCACCTTTCTTATATCCCAAACAAACTCTGCATTGAACTGAAATCACTTAAACTTTACCTTTGGTCTTACCGCAACGAAGGGGCCTTTCATGAAGCAATTACAAATAGGATTTTAGATGATCTAATCAAGGCCTGTAGCCCTCGTTACATGGAAATTGAAGCCGATTTTTATGTCCGAGGTGGCATTCACACAGTTGTCAGGGTTAGTCACGGCAAAAAGGCATAACGATGCGCTTCAAAAGCTGTTTGCTCCTCTTTCTTTTTTCTCTGGTCTATTCCCTGGCTTTTCCTTTTCAAATTCAGGCAGAGGACCAACCCCTTTCCCTCACTCTAAAAGATTTTATCCAAAAAACTTTTGAGCATTACGAAAAAATCAAGATCGCCGAGCAAGGCACCCAGGAAGCCTTGGGAAATCGATGGCAATCCTACAGCCTTGCCCTCCCCAATATTCGAGGCAGTTATAGTTATACTCGCAATGTGCTCAAACAAGAATTGTTTTTTCCGACAGGAAAAATTCAGCTGGGTTTTGACAATAGTCATGATTTTTCAGTGGCTGTAAATCAGCCCCTTTTTGGCTTTGGGGCGATTCGTCATGGAATTTCAAGTGCCTCAAAAAATTATGAGGCCACCCTTTTAAACGAAAAACAGACGCGGGCAGAGGTCTTGTTTGAGGCCAGGGAGGCCTTCTTTGCCGCCTTGCTGAAGCAAGAAGAAACAAAAGTGGCGCGTTTTGCCTTTGATCAATCGCTGGAAATTTTGAAGCGCGAAGAGCAGCGTTTTCGGGTGGGGGAGATTGCGGAATTTGATGTGAACCGGGCGGCCCTGGATGTGGAAAATAAAAAGTCGAATGTTTTGGAAACAGAGGCCAATGAAAAACTGGCCCTTGAAAAATTGAGACGTCTTGCGGAAATTTCAAAAGAAGATTTTATCTTGGAAGGTAATCTGGAAGATTTTGCCAACTCCCTGAATGCCGCCAGGGATACAAAAAACCTGAAAGAGAAATTTGAAAACCAGAATCTTCTTTTGAAGAGTCTGGAAAAAAAATCAGAAAGTGCAGAGGAGGGCCGCAAGGCGAGCTTGGCTTCTTTTTTTCCCTCCTTTTCATTGTTTGGAAATTATAGCCGTCAAGGCCAAAGCTCCGAAGATTTTTTTCCCAATGACTCACAGTTTTCTAGTGCAGCATCCTTTGGTTTAAATCTGAATGTCCCTCTATTTGATGGCTTGTTCACGGCAGGAAAGTATAAAAGTGCCGAGGCCCATGCTCAAGGAGCCGCCTGGGAAAAACAACTTCAAGCGAAGGATTTAAAGCTGGTCTTCGATCAGGCACTCAGTGATGCACAGCTGAGTCTTCATCAAAAAAACACCCAGGCGCGCGCGCTTCAGCTGGCTGAAACCTTGTACCATCAAGCACAACTGCGTAAACAAAATGGGCTGATTTCCTACATCGACTTGAAGGATATCCAAAGTAGTTTGGAGCAGGCGCGACTGGCTTACCTGTCTAGCGTTTATCGCTATATCGTGAACTGGGCCAAAATTGATCAAATGCTTGGAGAGGATAACTGACCCGTGCACAACAACTCTCAAAAACTGTTGCTTCTTTTTTCTTTGTAAAGAGAGAGGGCTTTGATTAAGAGAAAACTTGCTTATTCTTCTATCATCAAGGAGACCTTATGAAAGACCTCATCCTCTCTATCGACCAAGGCACCACGGGAACCACCGTTCTGATCATCGATCAATTCTTAAACATCCTCGCAAAAAAAAATAACGAATTTCCCCAACACTATCCTCAACCGGGTTGGGTAGAACATGATCCGGAAGAAATTTGGAACTGCACCGTAAAAACGATACAAGAAACTCTTTCGCTCTCGGGCATAGAGGCCAATCGCATTGCAGGCATAGGCATTACCAACCAACGGGAAACTACCGTTGTTTGGGAAAGAGCCAGTTCCAAGCCCATCCATAAGGCCATTGTCTGGCAAGATAGGCGCACCGCAAAAACTTGTGAGACCTTGAAGAAAAAAGGCTTGGAGAATAAATTCAAAAAGAAAACCGGTTTGGTTTTGGATCCTTATTTTTCGGGAACCAAAATCAAATGGCTACTCGACCATGTTGCCGACACGAAAGAAAAGGCCAAAAAAGGAGAGCTGGCCTTTGGGACGATTGACACCTGGCTCGTCTGGAAACTCAGTGCGGGCGAAGTGCATGTAACCGATCCTTCCAATGCCTCTCGAACTCTCCTGATGAATCTGCAAAGTTTGAATTGGGATACCGAACTGATGAAAATCTTGGGCGTGCCTGCCTCTCTGCTTCCCAAGATTGCCTCCTCTTCTGAGATTTATGGATGCACCAAAAATGTACCTGGCTTACCCGATGGAATTCCCATCGCGGGCATTGCGGGAGATCAGCAATCTGCATTGTTTGGTCAGGCCTGCTTTGGCGCTGGGGAAGCCAAGTGCACTTACGGCACGGGGTCTTTCATTTTGATGAACACGGGCTCCAAAATTGTTTATTCCAAAAATAAACTGCTCACCACCGTGGCCTGGAAAATTGGCAAGCAAGTTTCTTACGCCCTGGAAGGTTCGGCCTTTATTGCTGGTGCTGCGGTGCAATGGCTGAGGGATGGACTAAAAATTATTTCCAAGGCTTCCGAGGTGGAAGCTCTGGCCGCCAGCGTAAAAGACACGGACGGAGTTTATTTGGTTCCCGCCTTTGTCGGCTTAGGCGCTCCACACTGGAAGGCGGAGGCTCGAGGCATTATCCTGGGACTCACGCGAGGAAGCACAGCCGCACACATAGCCCGCGCAACATTGGAGGGAATCGCACTTTGCCAGCATGACATCTTGCAGGCCATGAGCAAAGATTTGGGAAAAAAATTGAAGATTTTAAAGGTGGACGGTGGTGCCTGTGCCAACAATTTGCTGATGCAATTTCAAGCAGATGTTTTGGGGGTTCCCCTTTCTCGCCCGCAGATGATTGAAACCACCGGCCTGGGCGCTGCCTTCCTGGCGGGGCTGGCCACCGGCGTGTGGCAAAGCCCCAAGGTAATTCAGGAAAAATGGAAGGAAGACAAGGCCTTTAAGCCCAGCATGCCTAAGGCGGAGGTGCAGAAGAAAATCGAGGCTTGGGAAAACGCGGTGAAAAGGGCATAAGGGCCCGCGCAAATCACACCAGTTGTCTCAACACATAGGGCAAAATTCCACCATGCTTGTAATATTCCACTTCATCCGGGGTATCGATGCGCAGGGTGACCGTGAAGCTTTTGTCATCTGCCTTTACAATAAGATCCTGTAAGGGTTTGAGGCCGGAAGCGATGCCGTTGAGGGTGATTTGCTCTTTGCCGCTGAGGCCCAGGGATTTCCAGGACTGGCCGTCTTTAAATTGAAGGGGAAGGACCCCCATGCCCACCAGATTGCTGCGGTGGATGCGTTCGAAACTCTCCGCAATCACCGCCCGCACGCCCAGCAGGCGTGTGCCTTTGGCGGCCCAGTCGCGGGAAGAACCGGTGCCGTATTCTTTTCCGGCGAGGACGACCAAGCCCACTTTTTCGTTTTGGTATTTCATCGCCGCATCATAAATGCTCATCTGTTCGCCCTCGGGCAGATGCAGGGTGAGACCCCCTTCTACACCGTTCAGCATCTGGTTTTTGATGCGGATGTTCGCAAAAGTTCCGCGCACCATCACTTCATGATTTCCGCGACGGGCACCATAAGAATTGAAATCGACGGGTTTGACGCCCAGTTCCTGCAAATATTTTCCAGCAGGGGCGGAGGCCTTGATCGAGCCCGCGGGAGAGATGTGATCGGTAGTGACTGAATCTCCCAGCAAAGCCAGTATACGGGCGTTCTGTATGTCGGTAACTGGCACTGGCGTTTTGGTCATGCCTTCAAAATAGGGAGGATGTTTAATGTAAGTCGATTTTGCATCCCAGGAGTAGGTTTCTCCACCGCTGACCGAAATACTCTGCCAGTTGGCATCGCCCTTAAAGACGTCACTGTAGCTTTTTTCAAACATATCGCCTGACAAGGCCTCGGCCGTCGCGCTTTGCACTTCCGCAGTGGAAGGCCAGATATCTTTTAAGAAAACATCTTGTCCTTTGTCGTTTTTCGCCAAGGCCTCGTTGTAAGGATCAAAATTCATTCTACCTGCCAGGGCATACGCGACGACGAGGGGAGGGGAGGCCAGGTAATTCATCTTCACATGAGGATTGATGCGGCCTTCGAAATTTCGGTTTCCCGAGAGTACGGCAGAAACCACCAGGTCGTCTTTTTCTACCACTTGAGCCACTTCGGGAATAATGGGGCCCGAGTTTCCGATGCAGGTGGTGCAACCATAGCCCACAATATTAAATTTGAGTTGTTCCAAATAAGTGAGCAGCCCTGCCTTTTTGAGATAATCCGCCACAACAAGAGAGCCAGGTGCCAGAGAGGTTTTTACCCAGGGTTTTACTTTCAGACCTTTTTCGACGGCCTTTTTCGCCAGTAATCCGGCAGCAATCAAGACCGAAGGGTTGGAGGTGTTGGTGCAGCTGGTGATGGCGGTGAGGACAACGGCGCCTTGTTCGATTTCATAATCTCTATTTTCGACTTTAACTCTCTTCGAAATCTGACCTTCATCCCTCACAAATTCTTTAATGGAACCCGTAAAATTCTTTTTGGCCTCACTCAGCAAAATTCTATCCTGAGGGCGTTTGGGTCCTGCGATGGAAGGAAGCACCGTTGCCAAATCCAGTTCTAAAGTATCGGAGAAAACCGCTTCTTCTTTTTCATTTCTCCATAGCCCTTGTTCCTGGGCATAGGCACGGACGAGATCATTTTGAGCACCGCGCCCCGTGAGTTTCAGGTAATTCAGGGTTTCTTCATCGATAGGGAAAAATCCAATGGTAGCCCCATATTCCGGGGCCATGTTGGCCACGGTGGCTCGATCCGCCAAACTTAGGTGCGAAAGTCCATCCCCATAAAATTCGACAAATTTTCCGACGACGCCTTTTTTACGAAGCATTTGGGTGACGGTGAGTACCAAATCGGTTGCGGTAGCGCCTTCGGGAAGTTTGCCCTTCATTTTGAAGCCAACCACTTGAGGAATCAGCATCGAAATGGGCTGACCCAGCATGGCCGCTTCGGCCTCAATTCCGCCGACACCCCAGCCCACCACACCCAGACCGTTAATCATGGTGGTGTGAGAATCGGTTCCGACCAAGGTGTCGGGATAGGCTTGCATGACCCCCTCTCCCGCCCTACGGGCACCCTCTAAAACATAAACGACTGACGCAATGTGCTCCAGATTCACCTGGTGCACAATGCCGGTATCGGGAGGGACCACCTTGAAATTGGCAAAGGCCTTTTGTCCCCATTTTAAAAAGCGGTAACGTTCGATGTTGCGCTCAAATTCCAGTTGAGCATTTTTTTGGGCGGCATCTGCAGTTCCAAAGAAATCCACTTGCACCGAGTGATCGATGACCAGATCCATCTGTTGCAGGGGATTAATTTTTTTAGGATCGCCTCCCAATTTGATGATAGCCTCGCGCATGGCCGCCAGATCCACCACTGCGGGGACACCCGTGAAATCTTGCAACAGTACGCGGGCAGGACGGTAGGCGATTTCTTTGCTTGGGGTCGCTTTGGCTTCCCAATGGATGATGGCTTCAATATCTTTCGCGCTGACGGACCTATCGTCTTCGAAACGAAGCAGGTTTTCGAGCAAAATTTTGAGAGAAATGGGAAGCTTTGAGATCTGTGGATATTTCTCCTGAAGTTTCTTGAGACTGAAAATCTCGTAATTATTTTTTGAGACTTGGAGTTGAGTTTGAGTGGAGAAGGAGTTTTTGGATGTGGTCATGGCCTAGGTATCCTCAAAAAGGGTTGAAAATTGAATTAGAAAAACCCCATTACTTTCTTTCTGAAATCCATGAAAGCTTTTTTTTCATCAAAATTTTTAGCCCAGATTTTATGCCCCTCTTTCTTAAAAAAGGCTTCTACTTTTTTAATGAATAAAATTTGTTCGCTGGATTTAGGACTATTTTTTAAGGCTTCACTCCAGATTTTAATTACTTTATGGAATGAAACTTTTTGTTTCCTGAATACTTTTAGAATGTCCCGTACATCATTTTCGGTAAAACGGTTCATTTTTCCCACAGACCAGATAACCGGGTCCAGCAGGTAAATCTTAAGCTTGGGATACTGTCTAATGAGTTTCGCTCCCTTGGTAAAGTCAGAATAACCAACCATTCCCCATCGACTGATATCCTCACTAAATTCAATTGGAATTTGATCATTTTTTGAAACTAACTGTAGCTCTTTGGAGATTTCTTCCCAATTTGTTTTGCATTTTAGGGCAAAATCTAAATCTTCGGTAGGGCGAGAGTTCCCTAAAAACCATGCGGCAACCCCACCTGTAAGATAGAATTCGGCCGGATATTTTAAGCGTTTAGAGATATTTTTAAAGAACTGCTCGAGTTTTTTCTTATTCATACAAATAACAAAAGCAGTTTGTTTACCCGTTTAATCAGAAGTAAAACATTTGTTTTCCCAATTTTTTGCTGAAGAAGATACTGGCTATTTTTGATTTTAGTTTGAGTTTTTAAATTAAGATGAAGTGCCTGAATACTGGGCCGCATTACATTCTGCAAAAGAATCACCCAGGGAAGAAAACCTTTTCTCACTGAATCTCTCAAACCCACGCAGGCTCGCGCAATTTCGTCAATTTCAAAGCGGTTTAAATGGATCGAAGGATCACCTCTCATTCTGGCACTATAATTTTTACGTAAAAAAGATCAATTTTTAAATCCTAATTTTTTATCATTTGAAGATTTAATCTCATGAGGCTAATCAAAGGGAATGAAGCTCTCCAGAAAATCTTCCCGATTAAGACAACTGAAGGCCAAACAAAAAAACAAGAAAGTGCTTGCGCCCTGTTGCGTTTGTCAAAAGGAATTGAAGGGAAAGATTATCGGCGACCCCTGGGAAAACTGGGCGCATGAGGAGCATGAGCTCACTTTTTGCTCTTGTTGCGATCGCATTATCTCGCCCCACAGCTCCAATCGCGGGGTGTATTACAAAGATGGAAGGGTCATTTGTGGTTTGTGTACGCAGCAGGCCATTTTGATTCCACTTCAAGCCCAAGAATCGAAGAAAAAAGTTTTGAGAGCTTTGGAAGATATTGGTTTTGCGGGAATTCCTCAAAATATAGAAATGGAAATCGGGCAGTTGAATAGCAGTACTCCTGAAGAAAATAAAAATTACAAGGCTGGAGAGACGCGCACTCAGGTTCATTATTTGAATCCTCAACAAGTGGGACTTTCTCATAAAATAAAAGTTTTGTTTGGAGTTCCCAAGATAGAATTTGAGGCCATTCTGGCGCATGAGTTTCTGCATGTGTGGCAGAATGAAAATAAGCTGAAACTTGCTCCCATGGCCTGTGAGGGCTTGTGTGAGTTGGGGGCTTTTTTGATTTATTCCCAAGAGGACACCGCTTTTGCGCGGTTTAAGATAAAAAAAATGAAGGAAAATAAAGACGCTGTTTATGGAGAAGGTTTTCGACTGATGTTGGCGAAGTTAGAGCATTTGGGTTGGGAGGATTTGATCGATGAAATTTTGGGCCTGGAGAAGAAGCTTGTTCAGAGAGTTGTGAGTGCTGCGCCTAAAGAGTCTTTGCTGAAGAGGGTTTTTGGGAGGCTTTGGGAGTGAGAGAAATTAATAACTTGAGTTCCGCAGATTTTAGTAAGAAGCCACTCTGAAAAGTCCTCTCTCCCTTGAGGGGAGAGAGTCAGAGAGAGGGTGATCCTGAGTGCACTAGAAATACCCCTCACCCTGACCCTCTCCCTCAAGGGGAGAGGGGAAATGCTTTATAGATAGGCACTTGCCAAGAATGAGCAAAAAATGATTCTTAAAATCTGCGGAACTCAAGTAATATTTAATCCAGATGTGGATTGGAACACTCCCTCCCCCTCGACGGGGGAGGGAGATACCTTCTTCACCAAACTCTCATATCCAATTCCCTCTCCATTCTCCGTAGAAACCGGTAAACCCTCTGCCGCCCAGCCTTGTACGGGCTCTCCTGTTTCAAAATTACGGCCTCCGCCGAAGCCTCCCATCATGTTGTAAAGTTGTGTGTAACCCGCTTCTTCCAAAAAGTTGCAAGCTTGCTGCGAACGTCCGCCGGCCTGGCAGCCGATAATCAGCAATTTATCTTTAGGAAGATGGGCCTGAGTAACCTTTAGAAAATCAGGATTGGCCTGCATTTGTCGCTTTTGTTCATTGAGGTGATTGAGGGGAATATTGAGGGCCCCTTTGGGATGTCCCCTTGAAAATTCGGGGATAGATCGTACATCCACGTAAAGGGCATCGGGGTTTTGATCGAGCAAATCCTTGGCTTCTAGGGGTGTGAGCTGGGTGATAGGCATTGTAGAACCTTTCTTTAAGTGATTATCCGTGATGAATTACCTAAATCACAAACATTTTCAACCTATCTCTTTACAGTCCTTGCTAGTCTTGATTAATATGGGAAAGCGAAAGGATAGAATATGGATTTGAATAAACTAGTGAATACCAATGTCAGCACCCACTATACGCTTCCTTCTCCCAAGGAGATTCAGCAAGAGTTTCCCGCCACGGAGCAGCATCTCAAAACGGTGCTTCAAGGGAGAGAGGTCATTCAAAATATTTTGGATGGAAAAGATGCTCGCTTGTTTGTGGTGATGGGGCCTTGCTCGGTTCATGATCCCAAGGCCGCTTTGGAATATGCGCAAAAGCTGAAAGACTTGGCTAAAAAAGTGGAAGATAAACTTTACTTCGTCATGCGGGTTTATTTTGAAAAACCGCGTACCACCGTGGGTTGGAAAGGGATGATCAATGATCCGTTCATGGATGATTCGTTTCATATCGAAGAAGGACTCAAGCGTGCGCGCAGGCTTTTGCTGGCCATCACGGCGATGGGGCTCCCCACCGCGACAGAAGCCCTGGACCCGGTCACGCCCCAATATTTGTCGGAACTTATTTCCTGGTCGGCCATTGGAGCCAGGACTACCGAATCTCAAACGCATCGGGAAATGGCCTCGGGCCTGTCTACTCCCGTGGGTTTCAAAAATGGAACTGATGGAAATATTGAAGTTGCCCTCAACGCCATGAAGTCCGCCTTGAGTTCGCATAATTTTTTAGGCATTGATTCGGAGGGGCGAATCTCGGTGTTCAAAACCAAGGGCAATCCCTATAGCCATCTGGTTTTGCGCGGAGGCAAGAAACCAAATTACGATGCACAAAGTGTGAAGGTCTGCGAGGAAGCCCTCAAAAAAGAAGGCCTGCGCAGCAAAATCATGATCGACTGCTCGCATGGCAATACCAACAAAGATCATCGTCGCCAACCTCAGGTTTTTCAGGAGGTGATTGATCAGGTCGTGGCAGGAAATCAATCCATCGTCGCAATGATGGTCGAAAGCCATTTGGAAGAAGGGGCTCAGGCGATTCCAAAAGATTTAAGTCAGTTGAAATACGGTCAGTCGGTGACGGACAAATGTATTGATTGGGCCACAACAGAAAAAATGATTTTGGAAGGATATGCGAAGTTGAAGTAGGGGAATACCTCACCCTAACCCTCTCCTACCTTAGGAGAGGGAACTAATACAAAAAAATAAATTATCCCCCCTCTCCTAAGGTAGGAGAGGGCCGGGGTGAGGTATGAATCTATGCAACCCACATCCATAAAAAGAGAAAATAACTATATCCATATCGAATGGTCCGACGGCCATAAGAGTATCTATGAAATTAACTACCTCCGCCGTCGTTGCCCTTGCGTGGTTTGTCGCAATGCAAGCGAACGCAGTCTAGATGGCGGGGTGCAGCTGCCTGCGCCCAAGATTTCGCTTCAATTGCTGCACGCCGAAAAAGTGGGGCACTACGCGATACAGCTGAGCTTCAATGATGGGCACGATGCTGGGATTTACTCCTTCGACCATCTGCGGAAAATCTGCCCATGTTCTGCCTGTGCCCCCTCTTAAAATTATTAACTCAGCTTACGCAATTTCTTTGAAATGAAACCCCCTCTCCCTAATCTACAATTCCTTAATCTTCACTTCGTGCTCTTCTACTTTTTCCACCACACGATCTATTTTTTAACCCAATTCTTCTAGTGGAGTCGTCGTCTAAACTAATGACTTGCCAGTAACTGCAAATCATTTAATCCCTCTTCTTGCATTTTTATAGAATATTCAGTTAGGAAAATGGAAATGAAGCTCAAAAGCCTGCACCAACAGCTGCGTTGCCCAGAATGTCGGAGAAGTCAAAACGTTCGGGAGACTCAACGTCTGATGAATTTCACTTTTGGCGATATTATTTTCTTTTGTCGGTGTCGACAAAAATTAGGGGAGATTCGTTTTTCAGAATGGAATCAACTTCAACGGGAAAGCCTTGAAAAGCCTCCTGCCAGTAAAGAAAGTAAAGCCAGGCCTAGCCTTCCGCGTAACCGGGAAAGGCCTAAGGGGCGGGGTCAAGATCGTAATCGTAAAAGACGATAAAACTTGGGGCAGTAGCTCAGTTGGGAGAGCGCTACGTTCGCAACGTAGAGGTCGTGGGTTCGATCCCCATCTGCTCCATTTTTCTAAAAAAATCTCTTCAAAAATCTTAGCACCCGTTTTGCCACCTCTTCTTTATCGTAATCTACCGTAATAATATGGTTGGATTTTTTTAAGGTGAGGGTCTCAACGATTTTTGATCCGATACAGGAGGCAATGTAATCCATGTTGGCATAGGGAACGGTGGAATCGTCCAAGGCATGGGCGATAAAGGTAGGTTGTTTAATCCCGTAAAGTTCTTGCCTAACCTTTTTCTGTAAATCCAGCAGATTGGCCACCGAGGCTACAGGGATTTTTTCGTAAGTCTGATATTTCCGTTGGGCGCTGGGGTCTTTGATGGAGGCTACATATTTGCGTTGATAACGGTAGAGGTATTTGAGCGGCGTTTTCCAGATGAGTGGAAAGAGATAGCGGAGAAGAAATCCATCTAGAAAAAGAGGGGTAGCCAGCAAGGAGACGCTTTTTATCTCGGGGTGTTCATGGGCTAAATGCAAAGCGAGCAAGCCTCCCATCGAAAGTCCCAATACCGAGACTGAATCGCAGTAGCCTTGAAGTTCTTTCAGCGAATTTTTGGCGGTTTCATACCAGTCGCCCCACTTTGTTTTTTCAAGATCTTCTGCCTTGGTTCCGTGGCCTGCCAGTATGGGCGCATAAACACTCAATTTTTGATCGGATAATTTTTGGGCTAAAAACTGAAAACATTCGGGGGTTGCTGTAAACCCGTGCAGGAGAAGAATACCTTTACGACTATTTTTAAAAATAATGTGACGGATGGGTTGTGAAATTCCTGGCCTAAATTTATGAGTCATTGTTCGCCATTGTGCTTCTTCAGATATTGCCTTGACAACTTAAAAAATCACATGATACCCACTCGCGCGTTTCGAACTCCTGTTGCACCTTGAGGCACTCTAATGGAACTCAAAGTCGATATCACCTTTTATTACCAGCTTCTTATTTTCTTGAGCCTGTTCTTTTTGCTCAATATTCTTCTTTTTCAGCCTATTTTAAAGGTGATTGAAGCCCGCCGTAAGGGGACTTCCGGCGAGCGAGACGAAGTGGAGAAGCTTAAGAGACAAGCGGAAGAGAAATCAAGGCTTTATGAAAAAAAGATGGAGGAAGCGAAACGAGAAGGCCTTGTCATAAAGGACGGATTGAAAAAATCGGGTGAAGAAGAAGCCTCCAAAATCTTGAGTGAAGCCCGCTTGCAGGCAGATCAAAATCTAAGGAAACTCGAGCAGGAGATTCAGCAAGAAGAAGTTAAAGGGAAGGATTGGCTAAAGGCCAATTTACCGGTTTTGGGCAAACAGTTGGCGGAACAAGTATTGGGAAGAAGTGTGTAGATTTAAATTGAGCGATTTTTTTGATGTTCCCCCCTCCCTAACCCTCTCCCCTCAAGGGAGAGGGGATTTCCGAACAAGGGTAAGTGAATGACAATTTAGCAATCATGAATAAAAAAACGTTTACATTTTTGCTGTTGATGTTTCTGGCTCCGGCCCTGTTGTGGGCTTCCGAAGAAGCCCATGGTGGACACGTGAATTATTACAAGGAAGTCCTTTTCCCTTACATCAATTTTTTCATCCTCTTTTTTATTCTTTTTCTTGCCGCCAAAAAACCCATTAAGGATTTTTTTCTGACCCGCTCCAAAGAAATTGCCGCCTCGCTGGATCAGGCAGCACATGAAAAGCAGGAAGTACTTACTCGCTACCAACAACAAGAAAACCGCCTCCAAAATATAGAAAAAGAAGTGTTGGAGCTCAAGGCAAACTTCAAGCAACAGGGCGAGCTAGCCCGAAAAAAGTTGATTGAAGAATCGAAGGCCAATGCAAAGTCCATCCAAGAAATGTCTAGTCGGCTGGCAGATCAAGAATTGTTGCGCGTGAAGGAATTTTTGAGGGAAGAATCGGTAAACTCAGTGCTCGCTGGGGCTAGCAAGGTAGTGAAAAAACAATTTAATGCCCAAGATCAAGCTCGTCTTTTCGAAAACAACTTGGAACGCCTGGAGGTTTTCAAATGAACGAAGGTTCAATCGCCCGGCGTTATGCTAAAGCATTGCTTGAAATTGCCCAGACTCAAGGCAAGGTGGATGCTTTTTATAATGAAATTTCCACCCTGGAGGTGGCTTTAAAAAAATCCACTGATTTAAAAACCGTTTTTTTGGACCCCGCTTTTGAGCCTTCAGTCCGAAAACAGATTTTAGAAAAGATTGTTCCCCAATTTTCTCTTTCCAAAGAAGTACTGCATTTTTTCAAATTACTGATCGATCGCGAACGCATTCGTCTTTTGCCGGAAATCCTGCTTTCTTATCAAGATCAAGCGGACGAAGTACAAGCCCGTGTTCGGGTGGAGATCTCTTCGCCTTATGATTTAAGCTCCGCAGAAGAAACCCGTCTGAAAGAAACCCTGCAAAAGATCTTACTGAAACAGATCATTCTTCAAAAAAAGAAGGATGCCTCACTCTTGGGGGGCGTGCTGATTCGGGTGAAGGATGTGGTGTTTGACGGAAGTTTGAAAAACTCGCTTGAAAAATTGAAACATCAAATGATGGAGGCTCCCATTCACTAAGGATGGAGCGAAGGAATTATGCAAATCAGACCCGAAGAAATCAGTCAAATTATTCGCCAGCAAATTGAAGGTTACGAGCAAATCATTGAGCGTTCCGAGGTGGGAACGGTTCTCTCGGTAGGGGATGGAATTGCACGCGTCCACGGCTTGGGTGAAGTGATGGCCGGAGAATTGATCGAATTTCCCGGGGAGGTATACGGCATCGCCCTGAATCTTGAGGAAGAAAACGTGGGGGCAGCGCTGATGGGCCTTGGCGCTGAAGTAAAAGAAGGGGATCTGGTTAAAAGAACGGGACGTATTGCTGAAGTTCCCGTGGGAGAATCCTTGGTGGGCCGCGTAGTCAATGCCTTGGGACAAGCGGTGGATGGATTGGGTCCTATCGAGAGCAAAGAGAAAAGAAAAATTGAAGTGAAGGCCCTGGGAATTGTGGCCAGACAACCGGTGACCCAACCTTTGCAGACCGGCCTAAAAGCGGTAGACTCAATGATTCCCATCGGTCGAGGTCAGCGAGAACTCATCATCGGTGACCGGCAAACCGGAAAGACCGCCATTGCCCTAGACACCATCATCAATCAAAAAGGGCAAAATGTTTATTGTATTTATGTAGCCATTGGCCAAAAACAATCCACCGTTGCCCAGGTGGTAGAAAAACTTAGACGCCACGGGGCCATGGATTACACCATCGTTGTTGCAGCCAACGCCTCCGAACCCGCTCCCCTGCAATTTCTGGCTCCTTTTACGGGTGCCAGTATGGGCGAGTTTTTTCGCGATTCGGGCCATCATGCCCTGATTATTTACGATGATTTGTCCAAGCATGCCGTGGCCTATCGCCAGCTTTCCCTTTTATTACGCCGACCTCCTGGTCGTGAGGCATTTCCTGGAGATGTGTTCTATCTACATTCTCGCTTGCTGGAACGGGCTGCCAAGCTTTCCGCCGATTTGGGCGGAGGTTCGATGACCGCCTTGCCCATCATTGAAACCCAGGCGGGGGACGTATCGGCTTATATCCCCACCAATGTGATCTCCATTACCGATGGGCAGATTTATCTGGATACTGACTTGTTTTACTCCGGCGTGCGCCCCGCGATTAACGTCGGTCTCTCGGTTTCGCGCGTAGGGGGTAATGCTCAAATTAAGGCGATGAAACAGGTTGCAGGCACTTTGCGATTGGAACTTGCCCAATTCCGTGAGCTGGCTGCCTTTGCCCAGTTTGGATCCGATTTGGACAAAGCGACACAAGCTCAACTGGCACGAGGGGAACGTTTGGTAGAGGTGTTGAAGCAAGGGCAATATGTCCCCATGCCCGTTGAAAGGCAGGTGTTAAGCATTTTTGCCGCCACGAACGGCTATCTGGATGCCTATCCTACAGATAAAGTGCAAAAATATTTAAGTGAAATGTTGCTGTTTATTGAGACCAAACATCCGCAAGTGCTGGGTGATTTAAATACTAAAAAAACTTTGGATGACGATTTGAAGAAGAAACTGAAAGCGGCGTTGGAGGAGTTTAAGGGGAGTTTTACATAGAGTTTTTTTCCTAAACTCCTCCTCTTAAGGTAAGAGGAGGTCGGGAGGAGTTATGTCAATTTGTATCAAAGTGACCATAACGCCCCCTAACCCCCTCTTAGCTTAAGAGGGGGAATTTTCGATGGTGTTTATCGGATGGCTACACTAAAAATCATACGCAAACGCATTTCGAGTGTGAAGAACACTCAAAAAATTACCAAGGCCATGAAAATGGTTGCTGCGGCGAAGTTGCGTCGGGCGCAGACCGCCTTGTACAAGGCTCGTCCTTATGGGAGGCATCTGAGTCGCTTGTTGCTCAAAGTGAGTGCCAATGTTTCAAGGGAATCGCATCCCTTTTTTAATATTCCTGAGCAGCAACAAAAATCAGTCAATGTGGTGGTAATTAGTTCTGACAAGGGCTTGTGCGGAGGCTTCAATTCTAACCTGCTTCGAAAAGTGCATTCATATATTAGTCTTGATTTGAAACACTATTCCCGTGTCAGTCTTCGAGTGGTAGGGCGCAAAGGAAGAGATTTTTTCCGTGCCAAAAAAGTGGGCATCGATCAGGAGTTGGCAGGTTTAGGCGAGAAGCCCTTGTACGAAGATGCGCTGAAGTTGGCACATGAAATTTTGGAATCTTATTTGAGGGGAGAATTTTCTTCTCTTTATTTGGCCTTTAACAGTTTTAAATCGGCCATTTCCCAGGAAGTCCAGATTCGTCAGATTCTTCCCTTGGAGCTTTCTCAAACCGAGTCTGTAGAAACACTTTCACAGGATGTCATTTTTGAACCCTCTCCAGACGAAATGTTTAGCGCCTTGCTTCCAAAGGCCCTGGCCTCCGAAATTTATTTGGCCTTCCTGGAGTCCCAGGCCTCAGAGCTGGGGGCCCGAATGTCTGCGATGGAAAATGCAACGAACAATGCCAAAGAAATGATTGGCTTGCTCACCTTGCAGTACAACCGTGTCCGACAAGCGGCCATCACGAAAGAGTTGATGGATATTGTGAATGGTGCGGAATCGTTAAAATAGATTTATACCATATCCTCCCCTTAAGCTAAGGGGAGGTAGGAGGGGTTATGCTCACTTTGCATCCAAATGACATAACGCCCCCGAAATTGTTCACACAATTTCCCCGTCTTAGCTTAAGAGGGGGAATTCAACGATTGAGGGATTATTTATATGTCAGAACTAGCCAAAGGAAAAATTGTTCAAGTCATCGGACCTGTGATCGACGTCCGTTTTCCGGTAGGAGAATTGCCCGAGGTTTATACAGCCCTGAAAGTGACCAATGCTTCCATCGATGCGCGTCCTTTGAATCTCGTAGTAGAGGTAGCGCAGCACTTGGGTGAAAGCACGGTGCGTTGCGTGGCCATGGATTCCACCGATGGTTTGGTGAGGGGGCAAGAGGTAGTGAATACAGGGACTCCTATTCAAACCCCAGTGGGGGCAGAGGTGTTGGGACGCATCCTGAATGTTGTGGGTGAACCGGTGGATCAACTGGGACCTGTGAATGCCAAAAAATCTTATCCTATTCACCGGGAACCTCCCAAGTTTGTGGATCAAAGTACTGAAGCGAAGATGTTCGAGACCGGCATCAAAGTGATCGACCTCCTTGCTCCTTACTCCAAGGGAGGAAAAATCGGCCTCTTCGGAGGTGCCGGCGTGGGTAAAACCGTTCTCATCATGGAACTTATCAACAACGTGGCCATGCAACACGGTGGCTACTCTGTATTTGCTGGCGTGGGCGAGCGTACCCGAGAAGGAAACGATTTGTGGCTAGAAATGAAGGAATCCGGAGTTCTCAAGAAAACGGCCCTGGTTTACGGACAGATGAACGAACCTCCCGGCGCCCGTGCCCGGGTTGCCTTGACGGCGCTTTCCATTGCCGAATATTTCCGTGAAGAAGAAAATCAGGACGTGCTTTTGTTTATCGATAACATTTTCCGCTTCACTCAAGCCGGTTCGGAAGTGTCGGCCTTGTTGGGTCGTATCCCCTCTGCCGTCGGTTATCAGCCGACTTTGTCCACCGACATGGGCACCTTGCAAGAGCGTATTACTTCGACCACCAAAGGTTCTATCACTTCGGTTCAAGCCATCTATGTCCCTGCAGATGATTTGACTGACCCTGCACCTGCAACCACCTTCACCCATTTGGATGCGACCACCGTTCTTTCCCGTCAAATCGCCGAGCTGGGAATTTACCCTGCGGTGGATCCTCTGGATTCTACTTCTCGAATTTTGGATCCTCAGGTCATTGGGGAAGAGCATTACAATGTGGCCCGTTCCGTTCAGCAGGTCTTGCAGCGTTATAAAGATTTGCAGGATATCATCGCCATTTTGGGGATGGATGAACTCTCAGAGGACGATAAACTCACGGTATCCCGCGCCCGAAAAATCCAGCGCTTCTTGTCTCAGCCTTTCTACGTGGCCGCCCAGTTTACCGGCATCGACGGAAAATATGTAAAACTGGAGGACACCATAAAAGGCTTCAAGGAAATCGTAGCCGGGAAATACGATGACATCCCCGAACAGGCTTTTTATTTAGTCGGCACCATTGAAGAAGCCTTGGCCAAAGCCGAGAAATTGGCCTCTGCGGCTTGATTATTTTTCTCCCCTCTCCCTTGACGGGAGAGGGTTAGGGAGAGGGTGATATTTGGGCTCCAATATCACTGCAATTCAGATTAATTTTTAAGAAATTATTTATCCATGCAACTCGAAATCTCTACCCCCTCTGAAAATATTCCTTCGCAAGAAGTAGACTCCGTCACGCTTCCTGCTTACTGGGGAGAAACCCAGGTACTGCCTGGGCACGCTCAACTCATTACTAATTTGGTAGAAGGGAATCTGCAGATTCAGTCCAAAGGACAAACCCATCAATATAGTATCAGCAGTGGAATTGCTGATATCAGCCAAGAAAAAGTTTTGGTATTGTGTGAGGGGTTGGCCGAGTTGAAATAACCTGAAGACACAATCTAAAAATCATCCCTTCCCACTTAACCCAGTGCCGGCCTGAGAAGACACGTTCAGAAGCACCCCCACACAGACCGACATCACCAGAATGGAAGTACCCCCATAACTGATGAAAGGAAGCGGCAGGCCTTTGGTAGGAAGCAAGCCCATCACTACACCAAAATTGATAAAGGATTGCACCACAAACAAGGCCGTAATGCCCAAAGCCAGGTAAGTGCCAAATAAATCGGGGGCACAAATGGAGGCTCGAAAGCCGCGGATAATGAGGATGGCAAACAAGGCTAAAATAGTGAGAACTCCAAAAAGACCCAACTCTTCGCCCACCACTGATAAAATAAAATCGGTATGCGCCGCCGGTAGATAAAATAATTTTTGCCTCCCCTGACCCAAACCCGCACCCCAAATTCCTCCCTGATTAAATCCCATAAAAGATTGAATAACCTGGAAACCAGTATCTGCTAAATGTTTCCAGGGATCCAGATAAGCTAGAAATCGCATCATGCGATAGGGCTCAACCATGATGAGGATGACGAAGGCAATCAAGAACAAGAGGATAGCCCCCGCTAAATAGGAAACTTTGGTTCCTCCGACATACAAGAGCACCATCATCACAAAAGCCAAAGTCACCACCGTGCCCAAATCTTTTTGCAACACGATG
Organism: Deltaproteobacteria bacterium; assembly: GCA_015233135.1. Taxonomy (NCBI): domain Bacteria; kingdom Pseudomonadati; phylum Myxococcota; class Myxococcia; species Deltaproteobacteria bacterium. The sequence goes on along the minus strand of JADFYH010000008.1, from coordinate 65,098 downwards.
AGTGCCATCATTCCACCGGCCACGATAATATGAGGCAGCACCCCGATGCTAAAGTTCTCCATTTTTTCACGTTTTTTAGTCAGAGAATAAGCCATAAAAAGGATGAGCGCGATTTTTACCATCTCCGAAGGCTGGAAGGTAAAACCCAAGACTGAAATCCAACGCCGCGCCCCACCCACTTTTACTCCGATGCCTGGAATAGCCACCAGTATGCAAAAAAATGCTGTGATAAACATCAGCGGATAAACCAATTTCCAGTATCTGTGGTAATCGACACGCTGAGTGATAAAGAGCAGCAGAAAACCCAGCGTGCAAAACAGAATTTCTTTTTTAAAGAAATAAAAGGGATCGTGGTATTTTTCCAAGGCAAAGATGGCCGAGGCAGAATAGACCATCATGGCCCCAATGAGGATGAGCAAAATGGTGGAGGTGAGTAACCAGTAGTCGGGTTTTCTGTTTGTCATAATTTCTTCACCCACTTTTGAAATTCATCCCCCCGATGCTTATAATCTTTAAACATATCGAAGCTGGAACAAGCGGGGGAAAGCAAAACCACATCGTCTTTTGCCGCAAGGCTGGAGCAGGTATAAACTGCATCTTCCATGCTGGTGGCGTCTAAAATGGGAAGCAGACCTTCAAAGCAGGCACGAATTATTTCTTTCGCTTCACCAATCAACACCAAAGCCTTTACTTTATTTCTAAGCAGACCTTTCAAAATGCCGTAATCGCCACCCTTGTCTTTGCCACCGAGGATAAGGATCACCGGTTTATCGAAACTGGCTACCGACATGGCCACCGCGCCAACATTGGTACCTTTCGAATCGTCATAATAATTTACGCCTTGAACTTCTCGCACCCATTCCAAACGATGAGGCAGAGCCTTGAAATTTTCCAAAGTTTTTTGGATGAGGGAAGCCGGCACCCCCGCCAGCTCTGCCATCGCAATCGCCGCCATCATATTCTCGATATTGTGCAGACCTTCCAATGTTGCCTTCGACAAATCGTAGTAACTTCCCCTCTCCCTCGAACAAATCACGGACTCACTTTTCCAATAAACCCCTTCCACTTTCTGAGTGGAACTGAAGGGAATCGTTTTCGCCTGCACCGATTCAAGCATTTCCAACACGTGAATATCGCCCGAGTTGTAGACAAAAAAATCCGTTTCGTTTTGGTTGAGACAGATCCGGGCCTTGGCATCGATGTAGCCCCTCATGTGCTGATGCCTCTCGAAGTGATCGTCTGTGATATTCAAGAGCGCAGCGATGTGGGCATGGAAGTGTTCCACGGTTTCGAGTTGAAAACTGCTCACTTCCAACACAAAAAAATCAGGTTGATCATTTTTTTGAATGAGGGAAAGCCAGGGTTCACCCAGGTTTCCGCCTACCATTACTTGCTTCCCTGCATTTTTCAGCATGGCGCCGACGAGTTCAGTGGTGGTGGATTTACCATTGGTGCCCGTGACGGCAATCACGGGAGCCGACGTAAAATGCGAAGCAAATTCCAGTTCGCCGGTGATAGGAATTTTTCTTTCCTTCGCTTCGCTAAGCAAAGGATGAAACAAGGGAACACCCGGACTGGTAATAATCAGATCAATCTTATTTTCCAGAAGGGTTTCATCTTCAGTATTAGAAAACAAATGATTAGAAAAAAAACTTTGCGCTTTTTCGGAAAGCCTTTCCAAGGGGGAATCATCTACACCAATAACGACTGCACCCCGCTTGCTCACGAATTCGCAGACCGCGAGACCGGTGGCGCCTAGGCCGAGGACAAGGATGGTTTTGTTTTGAAGATTCATAGGAAGCTACCTCAACTTCAAAGTCGCCAGTGACAAAATCGCCAAGATCAAACTCATAATCCAGAAACGCACAATCACTTTGGGCTCTGCCCAACCTTTGAGTTCAAAGTGGTGGTGGATAGGCGCCATGCGAAAGATGCGTTTGCCGGTGAGTTTAAAGGACGTCACCTGGCTGATCACCGACAAGGCCTCAATGACAAATATTCCACCCACCATAATGAGCAAGATCTCATTTTTGGTAATAACAGCAATCAACCCCAGAGAAGCGCCCAAAGACAAAGAGCCGGTATCTCCCATAAAAACCTGGGCTGGATAGGTATTGAACCAGAGAAATCCCAGTAAAGCTCCTACCAATGCCCCGCAGAAAACCGTCAATTCTCCCGCGCCCGGCACATGAGCCACCTGCAAATAATTGGAGATAATGATATTGCCCGCCACATAAGAAAAAATAGCATAGGTGGAATAGGCCACGATGGAAGGCCCTGCAGCAAGACCATCCAATCCATCGGTTAAATTCACCGCATTCGATGCCCCCACAATTACCAGAGAGACTACAATCAAATAATACCAGCCTAACTCCGGATGAAGATTTTTAAAAAATGGGAAATGCAGTTGGGTATCGATGTGTGAAAAATGAATCAAGATGGCCCCTGCCACACACGCGATCAAACTCTGCAGCAATATTTTCTGTTTGGGACTGAGTCCTTCGTTTTGTTTTTTGAGCAGCTTTCTGTAATCGTCCACAAATCCCAAGGCCCCGTAGGCCAGCAACACGCCCAGGCACAACCACAAATATTCCTGAGAGAAATTTCCCCAAAGAAGGGTGGAAAAAACACCTGCAATAATAATGAGCGCACCCCCCATGGTGGGCGTTCCCGATTTTCCCTGATGACTCTTGGGCCCTTCCTCGCGAATGTACTGACCAATTTTTTTCTGTACCAGATAATTGATAAAGCGTTGCCCAAAGATAAGAAAAATAAACAAGGAAGTCATCAAGGCGCCAAAGGAGCGGAAGGTGATGTATTTGAAGATATTCAAATAGGGAAGCAGTGCTTCGCAATTGGCGTGTGTTCGACAATATTCGTAGAGGGTGTAGAACATAATAAAGTATCCCAATCCCCCCCAACCCCCCTTATTAAGGGGGGAATTAAAGGGGGGATTTCTTCAACAACTCTGTTACCCGCTCCATCTTGGCTCCGCGGGATCCTTTGACAATAATGAAACTGGCTTCTTGGGCCCATTCTTTTATTTTTTGTTCGGCCTCTTCAAGATTGCTGGCTGCAAGGGCATGCGAAGCTTCCAAACCACTAGCCACCGCTGCTTGCAGCATCTCTTGGGCATAGGGGCCGATGCTCACCAGATAATCGATTTGATTTTTCACCACGATCTTTCCCACACGCCGATGACCTTCCGCTGCAAAATGACCCAGCTCCCGCATCTCACCCAAAATAGCCAAGGCCTTTTTTCCTTTTTTCAATCCGGCCAGACTTTGCAAGGCCACTTCCATCGAGGAAGGATTGGCATTGTAGCAATCGTTGAGTAGGGTTTTTTTACCGAGGCTAATCAATTCCATGCGCATGGCGCGGGCCTTAAACTTTTGCAAACCTCTTTTGATCGCCTCGTAAGGAAGTGCCAAAGCAAAACCCACAGCCACCGCGGCCAGGGCATTGCGCAGATTTGCTTCACCTAGGGCCTCACAGTAAAAAGAGTATTTTTTACCTAAATAACAAACTTCAAAAATTATTTTTTGGGCCTCCATCTCCCAGGCCGAGCAAAAAATATCGGCAGGATTTTCCAAGCCAAAAGTCAGACGGTAGGCCTTCGTCTTCATTTTTGAGATATAGGGATCATCCTCATTTACTAGGGCTAAAGAACCCGAAGGTAGCGTCTCGAAGAGTTCAGCTTCTGCCTGGGCCACACCCTCCAGACTTTTCAATTTTTCCAGATGTTCAAAACCAATATTGGTGAGCAAGCCCAGCGTAGGCTGGGCAATTTCGGTTAAACGCGCCAGTTCTCCAAAATCGTTCATTCCCAACTCGAAGATCGCCGCCTGATGTCTGGCATCCAGCTTGGCAATCATCTTGGGCACCCCAATGAGGTTGTTCAGATTTCCCTCAGTAGCCAGGGTGCTATAATATTCTGAAAGAATAGCCGCACACATGTCTTTCGTCGTCGTCTTGCCATTGCTGCCACCGATACCCAAAACAGGGATTGAAAACCTGGCCCGCCAGGCCTGGGCAAGATCTCCCAGGGCCTTCAAAGTGTCTTCCACCCCAATCAATAGGAGGGGAAGATTTTGATGTTGCGCGGGCTTAAAATATTTTTTTTCTAAAATAAGGGCCGCGGCTCCTTTGCCAGCCACTTCTTCCATATAATCGTGGGCATTAAATTTTTCACCGACCAGACAAAGAAAATAATCCCCTTTTTGCACAGTGCGGCTGTCGGTAGAAAGAGAAGTAAGATTGGGACTTCCCTCTCCAGAGAGGATTTGCGCCTGGGTGATCTTTAATATTTCTGCGAGTGAAAATTGCATAAATTTATTTTACGGTCCCCTCTCCCTGACCCTCTCCCTCAAGGGGAGAGGGGACTATCTTAAAAAACTTCTCCACTTCTTCCCTATCGTCAAAATGAATCTTCTTTTTTCCGATGATTTGATAATCCTCATGCCCTTTGCCAGCGATTAAAATAATATCCCCCGACTTGGAGCATTGCAAAATGGAACGAATAGCCGCTGCACGATCCAGCTCAATACAATAATTGGAATTTTCCTGCCAGCCTTCCTGCTTCAAACCCGGCAAAATTTGATCCACTATTTTTTTAGGATCTTCGGTTCTGGGATTGTCACTGGTGACCCACGCAAAATCGGCCAGCTTTGCAACGGCCTGGCCCATCAAAGGGCGCTTGAGAGAATCGCGATCACCGCCACAACCAAAAAGCACCAGCAATTTCCCCCGCTTCAGGCGCTCTTCTTGACCTTGCAGGCTTTTGAGGGATTCTAACACCTGGGTCAAGGCATCCGGAGTGTGCGCATAATCCACAACGACAGTCACTCCTTGGGTATTCTCTATTTTTTCAAGACGACCGGGAACCTTCTTAAAAACCCGTATCCCCTCTTCGATTGCTTGTTTAGGTATTCCCAAGGAAAGTGATGTAGCCACCACCCCTAACAAATTCGACAAATTGTATTGCCCCACCAAAGCACTGTCACAACGGATTTTTCCCTGTGGACTCTCGATCTCGGCGACAATCCCTTTCAGGGTAATGGAGACCTGAGAGGGATAAAGCTGAGCGCCTGAATTTTTACTGAGAGAGAAGGTGCAAGGCACATAAGAATATTTCTTTTCAGCAAGCCTTTTCCCATAGGGATCATCCAGATTAAAAATCCCGTATTTTTTTTCTTTTTTACTTTCGTTCAGCAAGCGCTCAAACAAAAGACATTTGGCCGCAAAATAGTCTTCCATATTCTTGTGAAAATCGAGGTGCTCGGGGCTCAGATTTGTAAAAAGTGCTGCGTCAAAATCAATCTCATCCACTCGATGTTGTAGGAGGGCATGAGAGGACACCTCCATCACCAGAGACTTTGCACCTTCATTCACAAAATCACGCAACATCTTTTGAAGCTCTAAAGATTCCGGAGTGGTGTGGCTTGCTTCAATAAAATGTTGACCATGACGATAATTGATGGTGCCAAAAACAGCAGGAGAATATCCAGCCAGTTCCAAAATAGATTCCAAAAGATAGCTGCTGCTGGTTTTTCCGTTGGTTCCCGTAATGCCCACACTGAGGATCTTGCAACTGGGATACTGATAAAAATGGGAGGCGAGAATCGCCAGACTTTGACGCGTATTTTGCACCTGTACAAAAGTTGGACCGGAAGGAAAGCCCGCTGGAAGCGATTCACAAACGATCACCGAGGCCCCTTGCTGAAGGGCTTTGGAAATAAACACATGCCCATCCACTTGCAGCCCCCTCAAGGCCACAAAGAGGTCTCCCTTTTTTACCTTTCGACTATCATAGCAAATCTGCGCAAAGGCTTGGTCCAAGGGGCCTTGGACTTGAAGGGGCTTAAGATGGGGGAGGAAAGGGTTTAAATTCATATTTTAAAGGTCTATCACTGCGCCACAGGCGCCTTAAAAATCAATTTTACTTTTTCTCCACGACGAACCACTTCACCAGCTGCAGGACTTTGCCCCACACACACGCCAGAACCCTCAACCACAATCTCAAATTCAGGTCTCCGCCACTCTCTCAGTAATTCCCTCAACATTTTCCCTTTGCAACTGGGTAAGCGATACGAACCACTGTCTACTTCCACTAAATCTTGAGGAAAATCCGGGGCAGTGGAGACAGCGGTTTTTTCTTTTTTGTTTTCTTTTTTCTCCTTCAGCGGATGGGTAGATTTCGTTTCAGGATTTTTCTTAGCCTCCTTGGGCTCATCCGCCTTGGTCATCATCACAGGCATAGAATCATTTTTAGGTGCGACCCCCAAATAAGGCAAGGTCTGGCGAACAATATCCCGAAAGACCGGTGCAGCAATCACCCCTCCAAAATGTTGCCCCTTGGGTTCGTTGATGGACACCAACACGGCAATTTTAGGATCATCCGCCGGAGCAATCCCCGCAAAACTCCCAATGTATTTTCCTTCGGCATAACCTTTTTTGCCTTCGGAAACTTTCTGAGCCGTTCCGGTTTTTCCAGCCGTACCGTATTCTTCTACCTGTGCGGCCGTTCCGGTACCCCCTGGACCCACCACCAGCTTCAACAACTCTCGAAGTATCTTTGCGTTTTCCTCTTTCATCACCCGCCGCAGAACCTGGGGCTCTGTCTGTTTCAAAACCACCCCTTTGGAATCCACAATTTTTTTCACGATATACGGCTTCATCAAGTTGCCACCATTGGCAATAGCAGAATAAGCGGTCACAACTTGGATAGGAGTCACGCCTATCCCTTGGCCAAAGGCAATGGTGCTCATTTGCAGGGTGGACCATTTTTTGGGAGAACCAATAATTCCGCTCACTTCTCCCGGGACATCAATGCCTGTCTTGGAACCAAAGCCAAAACCCTGCACCGTTTTTGAAAAAAATTCCTTCCCCACATATTGAGCCACTTTCAACGACCCAATATTACTGGAGACGCGGATAATGTCCGGCAAGGCCATCATTCCATAACCGGCTCCATGGTCCTTGATGGTAAATTTATCAATGTGATACGAACCTCCTTCACAATTAAACTTTTGCTGCAAATTCACCTTGCCGCTTTCCAAGGCCGCAGCAGCGGTAATGGCCTTGAAGATACTGCCGGGTTCAAAGTTGTCGCTTACTACCCTGTTTTTCCAATTTTGAAGGTCTGTGCTGAAATATTGATTGGGGTCAAAATCAGGCACCGAGGCCATCGCTAAAACTTCACCCGTATGTACATCCATGACCAAAGCGATGGCGCTTTTGGCTTGAGTTTTCTCGAGCGCAACATTCAATTCCTTTTCGGTGATGAACTGGATCGTCTTGTCTAACGTCAACACCACATTGTTCGGGTTTTCGAGTTCAACAAAGGAAAGAGGCAGATAACTTTGCCCTCGCGCATCTTGACTCACCACCACCGGTTCCGCAGCAGAACGTAGCTCCTTGTCATAGAAAAGCTCCAAGCCCCCCAGAGCAACCGAGTCAAAACCCACCGCTCCCAAAATAGTCGCCGCCAAATTCTTGTTGGGGTAGAAGCGTTTGCATTCTTTGACTATGCCCAAGGCTTCATGGTGAAAATTCTGAATTTTTTGGGATTCTTCCGGACTCATTCGACGCTTAATCCATACGAAACGTTTATCTTTTTCCAAATCTTTTTGTAATTTTTCACTGTCGACATTCAAAAGAGAGGATATTTTTTTGGCAAATTCCTTCGTGTCAGAAACCTGCTTGGGGTTAACGTAGACCGAATCTACTTTCACATCGATGGCCAGCTCTTCCCCTTTAGAGTCGTAAATATTCCCCCGCTTGGAGACCAAGGTTATTTTTTTTTGATACTGCGATTCCGCTAATTTTGAAAGCTTCGCATTGTCCATCAAATGCAAGATGAAAGCTCTACCCACAATCACAGCAAAAAAAAGACAAGCGCCCATTGCCACCAGCAAAATACGGCGTCGGACTTTTTTTTCTGAAAACACGGGGGGATTAAAACGCTTTGGAGAACTCCTCATGAATTTTAGCGATGAGGGGAAATACCCGCAATGCTCGCAATTTTTTGCGTTTTCTTATCGGAAATAGTACTTAGCTTTTTTGAGGAAATTTTAGAATGGCTTGCCTGACTAGCTAGAACAGGCTTTTCTATCGATTTTACCTTGGAATTTTTTTGTGCAACCTTTGCTTTTGAGCTTTTGGCAAGCTTGGAAACTTTCTTTAGAGCCAATTCTTTTTTAGCAACCACGCCTATTTTCTTGGGTTCTAATTTTATTTTGGAAGAGTTTTTGGCCAACAAACCACCCTTTTGGGCAGTTACTTTTTTTACCGCGGCAGGGACAGATTTCTTGCTCAATTCTGTAACAGACTTGCCTTTTTCAGGATTCACTTCAGTCTTGGCGAACTCTGTACTCACCGCTTGAACAGAAAGAACCTGGCTCTTCTGGGGTAAATCCATCTTCAATTCATTTTTTGCCATGTTCTCCAATCGAATGGGGGATTTCAAAGAAGCAACTTCCAAACTCAAGCGTTTATTCTCATCTTGCAATTGCTCTTTGAGAGTGATTTCTCGATTAATGGAATAACCCAAATTCACGATTTGAATTCGGGACCAGATGTAGAAAAGGGAACAGAAAAAAACTACAAAGACTAACGCAAGCAAGTAGTAAAACAAAACTCCCTTCACTCGCTCCACCTTCGCGGATGTAGGCCTCACTCGAAAACGTTGGGAAGCACCCCATGTGGAGCTGGCAACGGACATAAATCACCTTATTTTTTTTCAAATATTCTTAGCTTTGCGCTTCGTGCTCGCGGGTTAATCACAAGTTCTTCCTCGCTCGCTTCTAAGGGCTTCTTGGTAATAATCTTAAAATCCTCTCGACCCCGAAAGGCCCATTTTACCTTTCGATCTTCTAGCGAATGAAAACTAATGATCAAAACCCGAGCCCCTGTATTCAAATATGAAAAGTCCTGTTTTAAAAACTGATCCAAACACTCCAGCTCTCGATTCACCGCAATTCTCAGAGCCTGAAAAACCTTGGTTGCCGGATGAGTCCGTCCATGCCTGAATTTGCCAGGGACACTGCGTTCAATGACTTGTGCCAAATCTTTCGTCGTTTGAAACGGCCTTGCAGAGCGAACTTCAGTAATATTTCTAGCAATTCGCCCTGCAAACCGTTCCTCCCCAAACTTTTGAAAAATTTCCTTCAATTCCTCTTCGGAACTTTCATTCACATAATCTGCCGCGGTCCAAGTATCTTCTTCTTCATTCATGCGCATATCGAGGGGGCCCTCGTTGACAAAACTGAAACCACGCCGGGCCTCGTCAATCTGAAAACTTGAAAACCCCAAATCGAGCAAGATCCCATCAATTTTCTGAAACCCATTTTTTTTTAAAAGATCCTGAATTTCTGGATAAATCCCCCGTAACGCCAAAAAACGCTCCCCAAATCTCTCCAAGCGTTTTTTGGCATACGAGAGGGCAAAGGCATCGCGATCAATTCCAATCAATTTCCCTTCTTGAGACAAGGCATTCAATATGGCTTCCGCATGCCCTGCTCCACCCAAGGTCCCATCCACATAAACTCCAGCGGGCTTAACCTGAAGGCCTGCTATCACTTCATTTAAAAGAACAGGAATGTGTTGCACTAATGCCAAGTTCTCCAATTTGAACTAAACGAAATCACGGCATCCGGAACGGTTTCAAAATTTTCAACGGATTCTTGAGCCCCTACAAAACGAAAAATTTTCTGAGTATAATCGCTCATGGCCGCAAATTTTAAATCGGCATGATAATTTTTCATTTTCCTCACGGCTCCCATCAAAACCTCTGCACTGGGATAATGCACGTGATCCACTTCACTAAAATTAAGCACCATTTTCCGGTGATGAGTTCGCAGCAATGAAAATAAAGCCTGCTCCAAGCCACGAACTTCTTCGGGGCCCAGATCACCGTTTAAATCGAGAACCGCAACATCTTCATATTCATTTAATTGCATCATGTCAGATTCCTAAATTGGCTAAAGATTCCATCGATTCACTTATTTGTTGCTGAGAACGCTCAAATTCTTTTACCCAGCGTTCGTGCGACCAGATTTCAACACGCCTGATCATCCCCACAAAAACAATGTCTTTTTCGATTCCGGCATAATCTCGAAGCGAAGGGGGCACCAAAATTCGTCCTTGCTTATCTACCAGACACTCCTGAGCAGCCGAAATAAACACCCGCTGCAGGGCCTTTACTTCGGGTTTAAACTGCGGCAAGACCGACACTTTTTCTTCGATCGCCTGCCATTCCTTCACTGGATAGGCCCACAAACAATTATCAAAATTGGTCACAATCAAGCGGTCGTCGTAATTCGTGGAGAGCACTTCACGGAACTTGGCAGGAACCGAGGTCCTCCCCTTGGCATCGATGGTATTTTCGAAGCGTCCGCGAAACATAATTGATTTTGACCTTATTACAAGACTTTTTTACCACTTTATCCCACTATTTGGGAGAGTAAACCACCGGAAAGGAAAGTGTCAATAGAGGATAGTAAAGAAAAACAAAAAAGAGAGAAAATAGCCAAATTTTATAGGGTTTTTTTGTCCTAAAAAAACAAAGGAAAAAACAGAAGGAAAAAAAAGAGGAGAATTAATACAAATTCTTATAACTCCAATAATTTCGCAGAACCAATTTCACATAAAGATTGGTCTCCGAAAAAGGAATTTCTTCCACAAATTCATCGGAATCCAAACCAGGAAACTGAGCTGCCCATTGGGGAGGGCGCCCTGGGCCTGCATTGTAACCGGCGATGGCATAAACCCAATTGTTTGAAAAACGAACCAGCAAAGCCGAGAGCTCCGCTGAACCCGCCTGGATATTATCGGCGGGGTTAAACAAATTCCCCAAAACAAAACCGGCTGCCTTTGCACGGGATCTCGCAGTAGCAGGAAGCAACTGCATCAGGCCTTGCGCATTGGCAGAAGAAGTCACCCAAGGTTGAAAGGCAGATTCTTGACGCATGAGCCCAACAATCAATTGAGGTTCCAAGGCAAATTCCCCAGCAGCCTTTTCTATCTCTTTTTTAAAGGGAAATGGAAACTGAAGGGAATTGCGCGCATCTTCAGCAGCGCGGGGGCTTGCGAAGAGGGGCCTAAAATTGTCCCAGTATTTTTGGGCAATAAGTACCTTTAGAAAAGGGGCCGCAGACGATTTGGATTGAGCCAAAAAAGTTTTGAGCACTTCAGGATTTGCTTTTGCTTCATCGATGGCAAAATTCAATTCATCCCGAAACCAGCGCCCCATGTCATTGTCGTAGAGGGTTTCAATTTTTTGAACACGTATATTTTTTCGAGTAATTTTTTCAGTGTTGCCTGGCCAGTTGTTTAGCAAGCCCTGCTTCCAGCCTGCAGGCATTTTTGGGGCAACTTGAAAGCTACCCAGATTCTGAACTTTCTTTAAGGCCAAAAAACCATAGTAGGTGAAGGGAGCTAGTTCCGAAGCTTGAACAAAAGCCTCTGAGGCTTTTTTATTTTCATTCATCTTCTCAAAACTTCGAGCATACCAATAGGCAGCCTTAGCCTGAGTGGGAAAATCAGAAGCGCCCTCTTGTAAATCCTTCAAAAATTCTTGAGCCTGCCCATATTGCTTATTTTCGTAGGAAGCCCAGGCCACCTGCCAAAGCAATTTATCTCTCAAGTCATTTTTAAAACCCTTCCTCACACAAGATTTCAAAACTTCTGAACTTGCAGCTTCCCCATTCTGTTTGGCCCGGCGATAACAGGCTTCTGCCGCCTGGGGGCTTGTCGGATATTTTTTTTCTATCTCCTGATAAATAGCATCCGCCTCCGATTTAAATCCCAACTTTTCGTTCGCCTGGCCTAAATCGATCAGGGCTAAGGCATTTTCTTCATCCAGCATTGCCTGCGTCGCTTCGTTTAATAAGGGAATGGCCTCGCTGTATTTTTTGAGGGCATAAAGCGCGCGGCCTCTTTTTATTTTTGCCTCGGTCAAAGAACTTTTCTGATACGCCCGCTCGGCACCAAAGAAATTCTTTACCTCAAATAACGCATCGCCACGCTGCTTGTACTCCTCGGCAGTCAGCTCGGGGATGAGCAAAGAGACATCTTCATTCAAAAAGGACAAGGCATTAGGATAAGATACGTACGCCTCTTTGAGATAGGCCTGAGCTGCCACATTCTCACCTAATTCAGTTTCTGACTTTCCTAAATAATAGAGGGCCTCACCGCGTGCATCTTTTGTAAGCTTGCCCAATTGAGTTGAAAGATATTCTTTGGCTTTTTGACTTTGTTTTTGTTCCCAATAAACACGGCCCAAAGAAACGACTGCCCTCTGCCAAAAGAGACTGGCAGGATGATTTTTAGTGAGATTTTCCAGATTTTTTTGAGCGACTGGCCAATCTTTTTGTTCCAGGGCAGACTTCCCCAAAATCCAAAGCGGGTAATCCTGCAAGTTGGCGGGGATAGCACCTTGCTGGGCTTGCATCATAGCGGATGAATAATTTTTATTTTGAAAAGCCTCGTAGGCTTCCTTCAATCCCGCATGGAGAGTTGGTGAAAAAAAAAGTAAAGCCAAAAGCAAAAAAATAGTGAGACTTTTTTTCATCAATAAATGACCTTATTCAAAGGATACTCCACAATCCCCTCCGCACCGGCCCGTTTGAGGACAGGAATAATATCCCTCACTTTTTTCTCGTCGAGGATGATTTCAACCGACACCCATTCGCTATCTGATTGCCCGGAGATTGTGGGCGTATGCAGCGCAGGGAGTTTGGAGACAATCTCATCTAATTTCTTTCGAGGGGCATTCAACTTCAAACCCACCTTGGTCTCGGCAATCAAGGCCCCGTTCAACATCAAGGCAATGTTTTCGATTTTTTCACGTTTCCATCCATCTTTCCAAGCCTCTTTGTTGGCAATCAGCACGGTAACGGATTCTAAAATAGATTCGATAATTTTTAAATTATTTGCACGAAGAGAAGATCCGGTTTCAGTGAGTTCAACAATCGCATCGGCCAATAGCGGAGGTTTTACCTCGGTGGCCCCCCAGGAAAATTCCACCTCGGCCTTGACGCCCTGCTTTTTCAGATAGCGTTTGGTGTAGCCCACCAGTTCGGTCGCCACGCGTTTTCCCTCCAAATCTTTGGAGGATTTGATTTTGGAATCATTGGGCACCGCTATCACCCAGCGAATGGGGTTTAGAGTCGCCTTGGAATATTTCAGCTCGCACACTTCATGCACGTTGGAATCATTTTCCATCACCCAGTCCCGTCCGCATAAACCCACATCCAACACCCCATTTTCAACATAACGGCTCATTTCCTGAGAACGAATGAGTAAACCGGACAACTCGGGATCATCGATACTGGGCACATAAGCACGAGAACCTAAATTGATAGACCAACCTGCTTTTTTAAATAGACGAAAGGTGGATTCTTGGAGAGAACCCTTGGGAAGACCGAGTTTGAGTGGTTTGGACATAGTGCACACATAAATCCTCCCTCCCTTGAGGGGAGGGAGTTGGAGGGAGGGTGTAAATCCATTTGGAGCCACCCTCTCCCTAACCCTCTCCCCTCAAGGGAGAGGGGATATCGATTAAGTAATTGTAATAAGAGTGAAAAACACAGACTCACAAGCCTTGTAAAGAAATTTTAAGATGCTGCTCCATTTTCCTAAAAATTTAATCTACTTCGTGGTGCCTTTGGGACTCTATTTTCTCTTCGCCTCTCTCCTTCAAAAACCTTTCGGATTATGGGGAATCAGCCTGGCTCAGCTGGGCTGTTTGGCCCTTCCCGCTTATTGGGGAAGGCAACACCTTGCTGAAAAACAATTCAAAACTCCAAACATTAAGGATGTTTTACTTACTTTATTACTCACTTTTTTTGCGATTTGGCTCATCAACATTTTGATGAGCATACAGGAAAATTTCTACCCTATGCCACAAGCCCTGGAACAACATTTTGAAAAATTAATGCAAATGCAGAGTACAAGCGAAACCATTGCCAAGACGATTATTTTAACCTTCACTCCCGCTATTTGTGAGGAGATGCTCTTTCGAGGTTTTCTGCAACCTTTGTGGAAAAAGGATCTCGGCCAGAAAGGGATACTCCTGGCTACCTTTTTCTTCGCCCTCTGCCATGGCAATTTTCTGTATTTCCACTTCTATTTTTTACTGGGATTATTTTTGGCAGGATTGAAAGAATGGAAACAGAATTTGTGGCTCTGCATTCTGGCGCATTTGCTGAATAATTTGTGTACTCTGTTCACGGTTAACCCCTCTCCCTAAGCCTCTCCCGCAAGGGGAAAGGGGATTTTTGAAACAACTCTTGATCAAACTGCTGCTCCGCAAAATAAGAAGACCTTACAAAAGGACCTGAAGCCACATGTGGAAAACCCAATTTTTTGGCATATTGCCCAATTTCTTCAAACTGCTCTGGCGTATAATATTTATCGATAGGCAGATGCTTTTGGGTCGGAGGCAGATATTGACCCACAGTTAAAATATCGCACTGAGTCTGTTCACGAAGATCTTTCAAAGTTTCTAAAATCTCCTCCCAACTTTCACCCAAGCCCAGCATGATGCCTGATTTATTAATCAAACCAAACGCTTTGGCCTTTTGGAGTACAAAGAGAGACCGCTCATAATTCGCCTGGGGTCGCACCGTCTTTTGCAGACGCGAAACTGTTTCCAAATTATGATTGAGGATGTTAGGCCCTGCTTCAAATACGCGCTGCAGCGATTCTTCACGACCTTTGAAATCAGGAATCAACACTTCTAAAATTAAGTTAGGATCTTTTTCTCGCACTTTTTCGATGGTTTGAGCAAAAATTTCAGCCCCGCCGTCGGGCAAATCGTCCCGATCCACCGAAGTAATCACAATATGTCGCAGCCCCAGTTTGGAAACTGACTCTGCCACTCGCCGGGGCTCATCCCAATCGGTCACCAAAGGCCTTCCTGTCTTCACCGCACAAAACCCGCAAGAACGGGTACAGGTGTCTCCCAAAATTAGGATGGTAGTAGATCGCCTATCCCAACATTCACCGATATTGGGGCATTGCGCCTCCTCACAAACCGTGTGCAAACCCGATTCGCGCAACAGCCCCTTCAGTTCATGAAAGTTTTTTCCGGAGGGAATTTTTGCCCTAAGCCAAGAGGGTTTCATAGTGAGCTAATAATTGAATTTCTTAGTCAAGGTGACGGGCTGCAAAGCATCGCCTTCTTTTTGCCAATACCATTCTAAAGAAATGAGAATTTTGTAATCTTTGGGATCAATGGCCGTCTCGACGACCATCTTTCCCTGGGCATTTTTGCGATATTGGGTCCAGGGCATGGGGTTGCTAGAAACTTTTGGATTAATGTCCAGCACCGAAACCAAAACAGCCGTAGTTTTTTTGCCAAAATATTCGTCTTTCGGATCGTCATTCAAATATTCAATGAGATTTTTCCCTTTGTACATCAGCGGAGAAATGAGGACTTCTAGAATATTTTCACCTTTTTTGAGATGTTGGGACACCTTGGCAAAGGGAAGCAAGTTCATGCAATTTTCCAATTCAATATTGATCTCTTCCTGCTTCTGGGTTTTCTCATTAAATTTGGATTCATTCATCGTGCAAGGTGCAGAGAAATTATTAATGACACTGTCATTAAGCTTCACCTCCACACGAACATGTTTCGAATAAAAGACAGCCATTCCAAAAGGGCTGGCAGATTCCTGGGCACCCACCTTTAGAGGAGTTGTAAACGACAAGAGGAGTAGCAGAATTCCCATTATTTTTTTCACAATTTCTCCCTCATTTTTTTAAAATCTAATGCTTGATTTCCTTCACACCCTTCACCGACTTAAACTCAAACACTTCTTCAGCAATTCCAGAGTTTGTTTTTACATTCTTAAAAAAATAATGGCTGGTATTGCCCGATTCGTTTTTGAGGAAGGCTTCACTCACCAGATGTGATTTTTTATCGAAACCCAGGATCAATTCATCCAATTTACTTTGTTCATTTTTGGGGATAAGCAAAAGCCAATCCAAATCGTCTTTCACGTTAAGCCTGGCTTGTTCTTCTTGAGTGACGGCACTCACACGAAATTGAGCACGGAGATTTCCCAAACCGCCCAAGAAAGAAAGCGCCTCTTCGGGAATGGTCTTGGCACTGACACCATAGACATTTACCTGAGTGTCTCCTTTATCGTAGACCCAAAGTTTTTTTCCGTTACTGATATAGTCACGACCTTCTTCGCCGTCGTAGGAAACTTTAAACTTTCCAGGTTTTTTAAAAAAAGTTTTTCCCGCTTTTTCGATTTCTCGACCTATAGATTGCACCTGGATTTTTTGGGTGAATTCTGAGGAAACATCTGTAGCTTTTTCGTAGGTGGCCTGGATTTGCTGGATGCTTTGTTCGAGAGAGCTAGCTCGGAGTCCATAAGGCAGAATTAAAAAAAACAGAAGAAATAAAAAGCAAATTTTTTTAGTGGGGAAATAACTCATAATTTTTCACCAAACACACTCCACATCATATTCTTTAAAGATCCCATCGGAAGAAATGAGAGGTATATTTTCGCTTTTCGATTGAGCAATTAAAAGACGATCAAAGGGATCTCTGTGGTGAAGGGGAAGATCCAGAATAGTCAAAGCATGAGTTTCAAGAACAGGAAGAATTTGAAAACCCAATTGAGGAATTAAAGAAGGAATCCATTTTTTAGGGTTTTCTTTGAGTTTCAATTTTCCAATAGAATATTTAATACTTATTTCCCAAATAGAAACCACGCTCAAGAGAACTTCTTCGGACGCATTCAAGGCTTCAAGAGCCTTTGCAGAAAGCTTTTTCCTTTCTTCAAAAATTATCCAAAGCAATACAGAAGTATCCAAAAGTAACTTCATAAACCCATTCCAGGAAGATCTTTCTCTGTAAGGGGATCGTCAAAATGACTCATATCAATCACCTTATCTTTAGCGATTCCAAAAAGTTTTTCTATAGAACGCTTCTTCTTGGGCAATGGGGTAATCTGGGCAATGGGAACGCCATTCTTGCAAAGCAGAATAGTCTCTCCTCTTTGTATCAGAGGTAAATATTTGGAAAGATGAGTTTTTGCTTCGTGTATATTGAGTTTAGTCATAAAATTAAACTAAGTTAAAAAAAGGGCCCGCGTCAATATAGAAACAAATCTTCGGCATCCTTATGTATCCGCCATACTCCTTGCCAATACCTCTCGTCCTTTTGAACCATTAGGCGCACTTACTACGCCTTCCGCCTCCATCCGATCAATCATTCGTGCGGCACGATTATAACCAATTCGTAGGCGTCGCTGAACCATAGAAATTGAGGCCTGGCGGGTTTCTGTAACCACTGAAACTGCTTGATCATACAGTTCATCATCCATGTCTTCTTCAAAAACATCTTCCTCTTTGGTATCGTTAAAATTCAAGATACTTTCATCATAAATCGGCTGACCTTGTTTTTTGAGGTGCTCTACCACCCGCATTACTTCGGCATCGGACACATAAGCGCCGTGCAGGCGCATCAGTTTGGCAACTCCGGGTGGAAGGAAGAGCATGTCCCCCATCCCTAAAAGAGATTCGGAACCGCGCGTATCGATGATGGTTCTGGAGTCATGGGCGGAGGAAACCTTAAAAGAAATACGGGCAGGAAAGTTGGCCTTGATGACACCGGTGATGACATCCACCGAAGGGCGTTGAGTGGCCAGAATCAGATGGATTCCCGCGGCGCGCGCCATCTGGGCAAGACGGGTGATGTATTCTTCCACCTCGCGACCGGCGACCAACATGAGATCGGCCAATTCGTCAATAATGATGACAATGAAAGGAAGTTTCTCACCATGCTTGAGGGCTTGGGCGTCGGCATGAATAGGCGCTTCAATGACTTCCTGCAGATCCAGTTCCCCTCTGCTAATTTTCTTGTTGTAGCTGGCGATATTTCTCACCTGGGCATGCGAGAGCAATTTGTAGCGCCGTTCCATCTCGGCCACTGCCCAACGCAGAGACACCGCCGCTTTTTTGTTATCGGTCACCACGGGCAATAAAAGATGCGGTATGCCTTGATAGATGGAAAGCTCCAGCATTTTGGGATCGACAAAAATAAAACGGACCTCTTCCGGTGTCGCGCGAAAGAGCATGGAGAGAATCATCGCGTTCAAACCCACGGATTTACCCGTTCCGGTGGCACCGGCAACCAGAAGGTGCGGCATTTTTTGAAGGTCTGAAAAAGAAGGCAATCCCTCAATATCTTTTCCCAAGGCCAGATTGAGTTTCGATTCTGATTTTTGAAACTTGGCATCGACTAGCAAATCTTTAAAATAAACAATTTCTCTATCGTGATTGGGAATTTCAATCCCCACGGCTGCTTTCCCCTGAAGATGAGAAACGACGCGCACCGATCGCCCTCCCATCGACATCGAAAGATCATCTTGAAGACCCACAATACGTGATACTTTCACGCCGGCAGCAGGTTCAAATTCATACATGGTGACTACGGGCCCCGGATGAATTTCTGTCACGCGGCCTTCGACACCATAATCCAAAAGCTTTTTCTCCAGGATTTTGGAATTCATCTTGAGTGACTCTTCATCGATGGTCACTTGCTGCTTTTCGGGGGTATCCAGCAAACTTAAAGGGGGAAGAATGAAGCCCTTCATCATTTCGGTAAAAGACATTTGCTCTTCCAGTTTCTTCTCGCGCCCCACATCTTGTCGTTGAAAAACTTTTGGTTCGCCATCTCCTTTGTCTTCCATCAGTATCTTTTCGGAAACAGGAGCTTGAATTTTTTCGGGGGCCAGGGGTTTTAAAATCTTCTCTATTCTATTTTCTTCCGAAGGCACAGCTTTTGGAATGTTAATCTTGACGGGCACAGGAGCGGGCGGCATTTTTTCTTTTTGTTTTTTGAGTTCTTCTTTCAGCCTTAAGCGAGCAGCCCGCTTTTGTTTGTATTCTTCCAGATTAATCTTCAAACGAGAATAATAAACCACGCTCAGAGATTTGGTCTTATAATAAAACGCCACAAAAAAACGCTGCAGGAAGCCTCCCACACGGGCCAGGGAAACTCCGGTGCCCCAAACAAAAGTGAGCAAACCCAGCGACACCACCATCAGATAAGCGCCCACCAAATTGAGATAATGTCTGAGAGGTTCGGCAATCAAGGCCCCCAAAAAACCGCCCGCCTGAAATTCTTTGGAGGCAATGATAAAAGTTTGAGAGCGCAGCTGAAAAAGGATGGAGGCCATCCAGCTAAAAAAGAGCAGGAGGCAGAAATGAAAAAAACGGAGGGGGGGCCTGTTTTTAAGAAAAGAAGAAATCCCCATGATGAGAAAAATAATGAGCAACAGATAAGCGGCTCCACCTAAGAGATGGAACAGGCCATCCGCGCTATAAGCCCCAATGATTCCACCCAGATTATTCACCAGCGCGGTGTGACTGGAAGAATCGAGGGAAGGATCCAAGGGAGAATAGGAAAAGAGCGCGAGACTTAGAAAAGCGGTGAGGGTAAGAAAAAAAATTCCCAACACTTCTCCCAGATGCGTGCTGGAAAAAAAGGAAGTTCTAAGCGTATTATTATTTTTTTTGGATCGGGATTTTGAAGCCATGTATGCATGACATTAATGCAGATGGGGTTTGGACGGCAAGTAGCGAATGCAATTTTTGCCCTATTTCACGATTTAAACGGATTGACAATTTTCATGCCTTTTATTTTTTGACCATGATTTAAATCTTCGGTGAGCAAAATAACACAATGAGCAGAAAGAGCAGCTTGGACAATGAGACTGTCCCAAAATGAAATTTTGTAATCTTGTTGGAGATCGATTGCTTGCAACAAACCGGAGATATCCAGCTTTACTAACTCCCAAGCTTTATAAAGGCCTATAATTTCCTTCAGTTTATGGTGTTGAAGTTTATTAATCAGTTTTTTGGAAGCACTGTTATAAAACTCCTGAAGAACCTGCAAACTGATCACACCCGATGAATTTTGCCAAATTTCTTCCAACTTATTTTTAGCCAGGAGATGCTTTTCAGAACCATTTTCATCGTAAGCATAAAACAAGACATTCGTATCAATAAATATTTTCTCAGTCATTTGTTTCTATCATATAATTCAGAGCGGTTTTTATAAGGCCTGCCTCCCCCTAAAGGAAGTGCTTTTCTCATGAGTTCTATTGCCCTTTTCTTACTCTTCTCATAATCACTTTCCTCCAAAAGAAACTTCTTGAGTGAATCGCGCATGAGTTGACTCATAGAGGTATTCAGAGCTGCGGCCTTCTGTTTAACCTTTAAAAGCAAATCTTTCTCTAATTTTAGGGTAATATTTTGGGTATTCATAAAAAGTAGACTAGCACGCAATCACGTGCTGGGTCAAGATTGAGACTGAATCAGCTCTCATTTTTTTCGAATTCTTCATTCTTTTTCCAAATGAAAAAATACCCTTTGGGATAAGAAGAAATTTCCACCCGATAGAAACAATAGAGTAAAACGACTAAGGCAAGAAAAGAAAATGGGGGACTATAAATCATCCTGTCCCTTTTCATCTCGCCTATTGAATCCACTGCGAAAAGACCGTGGATAAGGGCAGACATAAATAGCTGAGCAAGCACGCAATACACAAAGAGGGCTTTAATACTTTTTCGTAAAAAGAACAAAGTTACACCATACAAGACAGATAAGAGAATAAGTAGTGCGGGCCAACTATCCCTAAGTTGAAAGGAAAAACCTATCTGGCGCAACGATACAATCGCAGTCATAAAAAAAAGATAAATCGCAAGATAGGGAATGAATTTAAATAAGAAAATTTGTTCGGAATATTGACATAAAAATAACAAGACAGCAAAAAAATAGGCGATCATTATGGCATTATAGCCTTCGGTATTTGCTTGGAATAGAAACAAGTTTGAAAGTGAAACCTTGACGTGATCCAGGGGATATTCTGTCCGATCACAACCTTTTGTAAAAGGCAGAAAGAAGCATAAAATCAACACCAGACAACATATTTTGAGAATGCTTTTATATTTTGTGTCATTCATACTGAAGCTTAGCTTCTAAAAATTTTTTTAAGCGACAGATTTAATTTCTTAAGGAGGGGAGATTTTAAGCTACTGTTTGCCGCAAAGACCTTGAAGGTTTTCAGGCCTGCTTCTTTCATTTGTAATACTTCGATGGATTTTGCCTCGGGGTCGACCAGCCAATATTCCTGCACTCCAAACTTATCGTAGAGATGTTTTTTAATACCCTTATCGCGTGCTTTGCTCGCGGGTGACAATACCTCCACCACCAAATCGGGGGCACCACAGATATATTTTTCTTCGATAATTCCTGATCGATTTTTTGAAATGAAAAGCAAATCGGGTTGAACTACATCTTCGTCTGAAAGATATACATCCACTGGGGCAAAAAAAATCTCCCCTATTTTTTGTTTTTCTACAAAGCGCTGTAGCTCAAAAGCAAGATACATAATAACTTTTTGATGAAACGGAATGGGAGCAGGCACCATATACAAATCTCCGTCAATCAGTTCATAGCGCTTGTCTTCGGGCAATTGAATATAATCTTGATAATTTAATCGGACTTTCTTTTTCTGAGCATAGCCCATATCAAACCCCTTTGACTAATCCGCATGCTTTCTCAAAAAAGTAGGAATGTCGTATTCATCCTGGTCCGATTCCACCATGCCAATTTCGGCGACCAGTTTTTTGATGTCATCCATTTCAACCGTCGCTCGCTTCATGTTTTGTTGTTGCATAGAATGAGGGTGAGGTTCTTCTTCTTTGGGAAGGGGAGGAATAAACTTTGCCGCATTACCACTGGGACGATAATTGGAACTTGAAAATTCCATTTCCATTTCTCCGGAGGAGCTAAATGAATTTCTGCTAGGCTCCACCGATTGATCTGTAAAGTTGCCGGAATGCCCTGCACTGGAAGAAGAGGAAGAGTAAGAGGCATTGTGTGTCGCCCCCCTGGAACTGGCAGCCACAGGCGCAGGAGCAGCAGGCATCGAGTAGCTGGGCGTTTGCTGGGTTTTGAAGCGAGGCAAGGAAGTGGTGGGAGCAACACTCGCCTTTTTCACCCCCTTGGAAAAACCGGTCGCAATAACCGTCACACGGATATCTTCCTTCATTTTTTCATCTATCACTGCACCAAAAATAATGTTCGCATCTTCATGGGCTTCTTGTTGAATGAGCTTGGAGGCCTCATTCACTTCAAACAAGGTCATGCTGGAAGGACCCGTGATGTTGATGATAATTCCCGTCGCCCCATTAATAGACACATTTTCAAGTAGAGGAGAGGAAATGGCTTTTTGTGCGGCTTCGATGGCGCGATTTTCACCCGAGCCCGAGCCTGCGCCCATCAGCGCCATCCCCATTTCACCCATAATCGTTTTTACGTCGGCAAAATCTAGATTGATGAGACCCGGAATCGTAATCAAATCCGAAATTCCTTTTACGGCTTGGAGCAAAACTTCATCGGCCATTTTAAAGGTATCGACCATGGCGGTTTCTTTGCCGGCCACATGCAATAATTTTTCGTTGGGAATTACAATGAGGGTGTCGACATTTTCTTTGAGTTGCTCAATACCCACCTCGGCCTGTCGGGATCGTTTTTTCCCCTCGAAGGCAAAAGGCTTTGTCACTACGCCGACGGTAAGAGCTCCCATTTCTTTTGCAATTTTTGCGATCACAGGCGCCGCGCCAGTCCCCGTCCCTCCTCCCATCCCTGCGGTAATGAAGACCATGTCGGAGCCGCTCAACACCTCAGCTAGCGAACGTTCGTCTTCCAAGGCTGCGTCTCGACCCGCCTCGGGATTGGCTCCTGCCCCCAAACCTTTGGTGCGTTCCCGGCCAATTTGCACCTTGATCGGCGCTGCATTCGAGCGCAAGGCCTGGATATCGGTGTTGGCCGCAATGAATTCCACCCCATCCAATTTGGAACGGATCATGGTGTTGACTGCATTGGTTCCGCCGCCCCCTACACCCACCACTTTAATTTTTGCATTTTGAGAGAGATCTTCTTCGAATTCAAACATGAGTATTGCTCCAAACCAAATCTCCCCCTCTTAAGCTAAGAGGGGGTCAGGGGGCGTTATGGCAAATTACATCCAATTGCGCATAACCCCTCCTAACCTCCCCTTAGCTTAAGGGGAGGAACATTACTAAAATATTTCCCCAAACCACTCTTTCATTCTATCTTTCACTTTCGTATAGATATTCGTTTCACGAACTTTAAAACGACTGGAGGCCTGGCACTTGGAACCCCAAATCACCAAACCTACTCCCGTCGCATACATGGGACTCTTCACCACGTCCACCAAACCACCGATGCCACGAGGAGAACCGCGACGGACAGGCAGATTAAACACCTGCTCTGCAAGTTCTGGCATTCCTTCGAGGATAACACTGCCTCCTGTAAGGACGATGCCCGAGGCAATCCGGTCTTCAAATCCCGACTTGATAATTTCCTGTTGAACGAGACTGAATATTTCTTCCACCCGAGGTTCGATAATTTCAGCTAAAATCTGTCGGGACAAAATACGAGGTTTTCTTCCCCCCACGCTAGGCACCTCAATGGTCTCCTCTTTTTGAACCATCGAGGCCAGAGAACAACCATATTTTTGTTTGATGCGCTCTGCCTCGGCGGCTGGCGTTCTCAGGCCCACTGCCACATCGTTCGTTACATGATTTCCCCCCAGCGTAATCACCGAAGTATGCACCACTGCACCGCCCACATAAATCACCAGGTCGCTGGTGCCACCGCCCACATCCACCAAGGCAACCCCCAGTTCTTTTTCTTCCTGGGTCAGAATGGATTCCCCCGAGGCCAGGGGTTGTAAGATAATATCGTTGACGTTGAGACCGCAGCGATTCGCACATTTGACTATGTTTTGCGCACTCGTGACCGCCGCGGTCACGATGTGGACCTTGGATTCTAAACGAACACCCGACATCCCAATGGGTTCTTTAATGCCATCTTGTCCATCCACCACATATTCCTGGGGGATCACATGGATGACTTCACGGTCTAAGGGAATTGCCACGGCCTGTGCCGCATCTATCACACGATCGACATCGGTGGTGCGCACTTCTTTGTCTTTGATGGCCACAATGCCGTGAGAATTGAAGCCCTTGATATGCCCGCCGGCAATACCGGCATACACCGAAGTAATATCACAGCCCGCCATGAGTTCTGCTTCGGAAATAGCCTTTTTGATCGATTCTACGGTAGATTCGATATTGATGACGACGCCTTTACGCAGGCCTCGAGAGGGATGAGACCCAATCCCTATGATATCTATTCCATCATCTGTCACTTCTCCCACAATGGCGGCAACCTTGGTGGTTCCAATATCCAGACCGACGATGAGTTCGCCTTTTTTCATGATTTGGCTCTCCAGTTTTTCGGCCCCTTTTTTGGCCCGTTTTTTTGATTCTGTCTTATTCAAAAAAAATGAATTTACAATGTTAAAATCGCCTTGCCCTCGTAATTTAAATCAATTGCGGCAAAAGAACGGCCCAAGGTCTTGAGTTTCTCCAGGGCATTCGACAAGCGAGAAAGTTTGACCTCGAAATCTTCAAAACCCACAATGGCCCGAAATGGCTGTTTTTCGGGATAGAGACTAAAGCCCTCCGCACGTTCATAGTGAATTTCAGACAGGCCCAAACTTTGAGTAAAAGATTGCGATTGATAGGCTTGAGCCAATTTTAAGGCCCGTTTCAGAATTTCACGACTACGCGGAGGATCTTGCTCCATTTCCTGGCGTGTAAAGCCCGTCAACACAGGCAAATCGGCCTCTCCTTCTTGCCCATGCACACTTTGGACAATTTCTCCTTCAGAGCTCACCCAATAAAACTTCCCCACACTCAAAACAAGCTGAGGGATTTTTTCTTGGACAGAGATCATCAGATTATGAGGAAATTTTCGGGTCACCTTCACTGAGGCCACCCAGGGATTTTCTTTAATTTTTCGCACGATTTCGGGCAAATCCAGTGAAAACAGGGGATCGCCAAGCTTCACCCCGGACAGCTGGACAATTTGTTTGGAATCAAGATTTTTTAATTCCCCCGCCACCAGTATGGTGTCGAGCTTGAGTCTTTCCAGGTGAAGCGAAAGGTAGCGCAAGCCAATCAGCAAGGCAAAACTAAAAGCGAAAAACAGACCCATGCGGACCAGTTGTTTCAGACGCTTTCTTCGGGCCTGAGTCTTTACATTTCGGCGGGCCAGTTTAAACTTAGCCAATCAAACCCCCAGGGATTGCTGCACTGATTTTATTTTTTGATGAGGACCCCAATGCGACGAGAAATCGATTTTATTTTATACATTTTTTGAAAGCTTGAGTCGAGAGGAAACTAGAATTTTTTCGACTAAATTCTCAAAAGAAAGACCTACAGAGGCAGCGGCCTTGGGAATCAGTGAGGTTTCGGTCATTCCGGGAATGGTGTTGATCTCCAAAAAATAAAATCGGCCTTCGGAATCGATGATGTAATCGGCACGAGCACAACCTTCGCAACCCAACTCCCGATAAATTTGAACCGTGGTCTCCTGAATTTCCTGGGTCAACTCTGCTGAAACGCGAGCGGGCAAGATGTACTCGGTAGCCCCTTTGGTATATTTGGATTGAAAATCATAAAAACCACTTTTGGGAACTACTTCGATCAAAGGCAGAGGCTCTCCATTGAGCACTCCACAGGTCACTTCGGTTCCTTGAATAAATTCTTCCACCAAAATTTTTTCATCAAACCTGGCCGATTCTTCCAAGGCCTTTTGAAGCTGATCTTTCTCACGCACAATACTCATGCCTATGGTGGAGCCTTCGCGGGCTGGCTTCACGATGACAGGGAAATTCATAGAAAATTTTTCAACAAAAGAAGAAATATCCCCTCTCCCCTTGAGGGAGAGGGCCAGGGTGAGGGGTCCATTCACTTGTCCCAAATCCAACTCCGCAAAACCAGGAGTCAAAAAAGCCCTTTCCATCAGTAAACGCTTGGTCAGCACCTTATCCATGGCTAGCGCAGAGGCCAGAATTCCGGACCCCGTGTAAGGAATCTGCATCATCTCGAGCAAACCCTGAACCGCTCCATCTTCGCCGTATTTTCCATGAAGGGCGATGAAGGCCAGCGCCACCTTTTCTTCAAGCAATTTTTGTGCGACATCTTTTTGGACATCGATTCGCACAACATTATAAGCCAGTTTTTCAAGGGCAGAAGCAATGGCAGCCCCCGAACGGAGAGAGATTTCGCGTTCGCTGGAGAGCCCGCCGAGGAGCACAGCAATTTTTTTGGATTTTAAGTTAGACATGCAAAGGTTTTTGGCATGCCTAAGGCTTGCTCGCCAAGTGGAAAATTTTTGTTTATTTCTCAAAAACCCTTTTTATTCCCTCTCTCCAAGGCAAACACAAGACTCCATCGATTTCTTTTTCTTTTTCATCCTGAGATAAACAAAGCACTTCGGCCTTTGAAAAATCTCCCCTAAAACGATTGAGAGTCCGCACATCCCTTTCATCGACACTTGTGGTGGATTTGATTTCAATCAACGCATATTTTCTGCCAGGCTTTTGAATAATCAAATCAATTTCGGCATTGTCTTTCGTTTGCAGGTAATACAATTGAAAATCCCTCTGCAAATAATTATTCAAACGATAAATTTCCAAAATCAGAAAATGTTCAAAGGCTTTTCCATAGGCATAGGTATTAGGTTTTATAGAACTTTGGAGACTAAGATCCAAAGCCTTTTTAATCCCCAAATCGAAAAAGAAAAACTTGGGAGCTTGCCGCTGTTGTTTGCGCACCGATTGATGAAAAGCAGGTAAAAAATACCCTAAAAGCGTGTCTTCTAAAATTTGATAATAAGATTGGACGGTTTTCACACTCACCCCAACATCTCTGGCAATATTAGAATAGTTTAAAATTTCTCCATTGAGTTGGGCGGAAACTTCCAAAAATCTTCTGAAAGGTTCTAGTTGTCGAATCACTTGTTCACTCACAATTTCTTCTTTTAAATAAGTGAGCGCGTAAGATCTCAAAAAAGTGTTTTTTTCTTCCTCACTCTTGAACTGCAGCATTTTGGGCAAAGCCCCCCAATTTAAAACTGCATCCAAATCAAATTTTTTCAAAAGTTCCCAATGAGTGAGAGGAAATAAATGATAAACAAAGGCCCGACCCGCCAGCAAATTGGCAGAGCCTCTTTTCAGTTTTCGAGCACTGGAGCCGGTTAAGGCAAATTTAAGCGAGGTATTTTCAATGGATTGGTGAACGATGTTGAGTAGCTTGGGCACTTTTTGAACTTCATCAATAATGACCCAATCTATTTTTTTCTTTTGAGCCTGAATTTGTTGCTTGAGCGTCTCGGGTTTGCGTTGATATTCGTCTTCGAGTTCGGGATTCAACAAATCAATCCAAAGCGTTTTATCTGCTTTAAAATAGTCTTTTAGAAAATAAGATTTTCCTGTCCCACGACTTCCAAACAAGAAAAAACTATTGGTTTTTAAGGGATGAATGAGTCTGTTTACCATACTCCAAATTTATCGGATATATTTGGAGTATGGTCAAGGGAGATGATACAAAAAAAATTGAGACGAGCACAAAAAAAGAAAAATGGCCCCCCGATCTCCGATTACGATTCATCAAAAAACACAATTTACATCCCTAATCACCCCTGCTATAGCCGGGCTCCGATCTGAAAAAAAACTTTAATTAAGGACTCGTATATGAAAATGAAACGCGGAAAAGAAATTGCTCCTGCCGAAGGCAAACTTGGAATATTATTAGTAGGTTTAGGTGCCGTCTCCACTACCTTTGTTGCAGGGGTGGAATTGATTCGCAGGGGTTTGTCAAAGCCTATTGGATCAATGACTCAAATGGGGCACATTCGCCTGGGCAAGCGCACCGAGAAGCGAAATCCTTTGGTAAAAGATTTGGTCCCTCTCGCAAAACTGGAAGACATTGTGTTTGCCGCCTGGGATATTTTTCCTGATAACGCCAAGGAAGCCGCATTGAAAGCGGGGGTTCTCAGCAAAGAACATATCGAGAGCATTGGGCCTTTTTTGGAAAGTGTGAAACCCTTCAAAGCGGTGTTTGATCAAAATTATGTAAAAAATATCAAGGGCAGCAATGTTAAATCCGAAAAAACCAAGATGGATTTAGCAAATGCCGTCATCCAGGACATTGAAGGATTTAAATCCAAAAACAACATCAATCGAATGGTCATGATCTGGTGTGGTTCCACCGAAAGTTATATTACCCCTACCGCCGCCCATCAAACCTTAAAGAGCTTTGAAGAGGCCTTAAATAACAATGACCCGACCATTGCCCCCAGCATGGTCTATGCCTACGCCGCCTTGAAAATGGGAATTTCTTATTCGAATGGTGCTCCTAATTTGACGGCAGACATTCCTGCCCTGCAACAACTCGCGATTGAAAAGAATGTCCCCCTCTCTGGAAAAGATTTTAAGACCGGCCAAACCTTGATGAAAACCATTTTGGCACCAGGCTTTAAGGCCCGTTATTTGGGCGTTGCCGGTTGGTATTCCACCAATATTTTAGGAAATCGTGATGGCGAAGTGTTGGATGACCCCGGCTCTTTCAAGACCAAAGAAGAAAGCAAACTGGGTGTGCTGGATACGATTTTACAACCTGAAGTTTATCCCGATCTATACGGCAGTATTTATCATAAAGTAAAAATCAATTATTACCCTCCCCGCGGTGATAACAAAGAAGGTTGGGACAACATCGATATTTTTGGATGGCTGGGCTATCCCATGCAGATCAAGGTGGACTTCCTTTGCCGCGATTCTATTCTAGCAGCTCCTCTGGCTTTGGATCTTGTACTGTTCATGGATTTGGCTCAACGCGCCGGCATGCGGGGTATTCAGGAATGGCTCTCCTTCTACTATAAATCACCAATGGTGGCCGCAGGACTGTATCCCGAACACCATCTCTTCATCCAGGAAATGAAATTGAAAAACACCCTGCGTTATATGATGAACGAGGAACAGATTACGCATTTGGGAATTGAGTATTATGAATAACTGGGTTGTTTCGGTTTTATGAGACCTGTAGGGGCGGTGCCTCCGTGCCCGCCCGCACATGAGTGTACTTTGAATCCAATTGAAATGTACCAAATTGCGGGCGACCACCCCCTACGGGGGCACAGCAGGGTATTGCCCCTACAAAAAATGGAAAATATTCATCAAACCCTCTTCGGCAACTTCACTCCCTCCACCTTCCTGATCAGCCAGCGATACACCTCGGCCGCTTGTCCCGAATGTCGAAAGGGATCTACAAACAATTCCCGAATCTGACTTTTGGAAATCTTTCCCTGCATCATCGCATAATAAAGTTTATCGCCCAAACGATAACCCAGGCCATGGGTTACTCCGAAAAATAAGAGATGCTTTTTGAAAAGAGAGTGCTCTGAAATTGTCAGATCTTTCTTTTCGAGTTGAATGTGTTGAAGAATCAAACGAGCAATTTCCAGCTCCAACTGACGTTCGCGCGGAATGTTGCCCCCCAATTTTCTCAAGTATTGAATCAGTTTTTTATAATCACCCCCCTGCATGCATTTGCGTTTGTGGTTAATAATTTTGGAACCAAAAAAGCCCAAAGTTTCATGCAAAATATTGGCATAAAAGGCATCGGCTGAATCCCGTTCAAACTCTTCTCCTGAGCAAAGGTATTTTAAAAAATGAGCCGCTTCTTCTGCCGCATGGTTCAGGGAAAGAGATCCCAAATAAATAATTTTTTTTCGTGGGATGGTGTAAGATTCACTCGCCAAAATTTGCTGTTTGATTTGCGTGATTTCCTTTGCGCTAAAATCTTCCTCTTTTTTAAGCCGTTCTAAAAAACTCAAATCTCCGCAGGTATAGACCTCGAGATCGTCTTTTGCAGAAGAAAGCTTCAGGCCTAAAAAACGGGCAATTCGGCCTGCCAAACTCAACACCTGAGACCTGGCGTCTACAAATTCGATTTCATCCCCTTCCTGCTCCAGCCAGTTGAGGTAACTCTGCTGCCAGACAATGGGAGGGGTGTTGAGCATGCAAAAGGAGCGCTCATCCAACTGCACCACTTCTATTTTCTCTTCCTTTTTTTGTTCGGCCAACTTCCAGTAAATATCAGCAGAATTTTGATAAATGCTCAGGGTTTCCAAGGGTTTTTCTTCTGCTGAAAGTAATTTTTCGAATTCGTGTGGCAAATGCTCGGGGGCCAAATGCAGGTCACCTACCAAAACCAGTATTTTCTGTTTGGGATACTGACGATGGATTTTTAAAAGCTGCCCTGCCATCTCTTCATCCCGCTGCCGCAGGCTGGAATTCTCCGGCGCCGCCTCGATGGCATAGAGAGAAACTTGATGATGTTTTGCAAAATGAAAAAGGGGTGCAAAGTGTGGCCATAAATCGATGTACCATCTTTTTTTCAATTGAATCTGCTTAAGAAATAATTCTTCTGAGATTTTATCTTGCAGGTAAGCCTCAATCTGCTTTTGATAGCGAGCATGCAGCAATTCTAGGGCAATCACAAAAGAAGCCTTCTTCTTTTTGAGACGTTTCAAAAGGCGCAAAAAAGTGCGCTGCGATTGCTTGTTGGTATGGTAATCGCCCACATAAATGAGCTGGGCTTTCTGGAGAGCAGACTCAAGTGTTTCGATGTCCACAACCTTTTGATAATTCTTTAATCTTTTGAAATAATTCTTTTGGTAGGTTTCAAAACTTTTTTCGCGTACAAAAACCGAGTCTTCAATGCGTTTTTTGTTTTGCAGAAAAATCTGGCGTTGGATTTTGAGCAGTTCTTCTCGGGGGCTAAGATTGGACTTGCGCATATTACGAAATCTTAATCTAATCTAAATATTTCTCAAACGAAATCTCATTTGACACTTATATCCCCACATTTTAGTTGCCTAAAACTATGACCAAAAAACTGTGCTGTCTTTTCGCCCTTCTATTTTCTTTTCTCGTTTCCTCCACTTCAAAAGCCATTGATTATGCATCTCCCAATGTCTCTTTGCTAGACCCTTACTACCGCGACGTAGAGAAATTGATTAGCTTCGGTCTCATCGATATTTACATCAGCGGACAAAAGCCTTATTCCCGCACCGAATTTTCCCGACTGACGGCAGAAGCTGAATCCCATCTGGATCGTCTGAAAAATGAAGAAGAAAAAGAAGTCGTGGAAAACATCCTCAAAAGATTAAAAAAAGAATTCCCTTCTGAAAAAGATTTCTATGATATCCGTTTTTTGCATCAGCTCAAATTCAGTAATGTCCTCACCAATTCGACTCCCCGCTTTACCACAGCAAGTGCGGATTCCATTGATTCCGAAATAAATCCCATCCTCTCCTACCAGGAAGGCCGCCATTTTGTAAAAGGGGCCCAGAGCGCCTTTGAAAGCCAGCATTGGATCAACATCTCACCCTATTTCAATATCTTCATCGAACCCCGTTTTCAGTTTCAATATCCTGCCGAGGATGTGGATCCCGAAAATAAGATCTTCCTGCAAAATTTTCAGGCCAAGGGAGTTTACAAAAATCTTTCCCTCTCGGTAGGCAGACAGGCCTTGATTTATGGACAGGGAAAAAATGGAGGCCTTTTGCTTTCCAGCAACCCTCGTTCTTTAGACATGTTTCAACTTTCGAACGAAAGCCCTTTCTTTCTGCCCTGGATTTTCAAGTATCTGGGGCCCAATAAAATTTCATTCTTTTTGGCCGATCTGGGCCCTGCGCAAAACTTCTCGGGGGCCTATCTGGCGGGCTATAAATGGAGCCTGAAACCCTGGAGTTTTTTTGAATTGGGCGCTGCTCTGATGGTTCATTCCGGCGGAGAAAATTCTCCCGAGGGTTCTTTTAGACAAAGGTTTGGAGATCTCTTCCCCTTTTCTCAGGCCCTCTTGGGAGGCAGTCAAAATGATATCGGAAATAAAATGGGCGGCCTGGATTTTCGTTTGCGTATTCCTCAATTAAGAAATTCAGAATTGTATGGGGAAATGATTTTTGATGATACCCATTCCCGACTCGACACCATGTTTATTCAAGATGCCGGATACCTAGGCGGAATCTATATCCCCCGCCTCAACAGACAAGGAACTCTCGATTTGCGTCTGGAATACTCCCGAACCGGAGTCCGGTTTTACACCCACGGACAATTCAGTTCCGGGTTAACTGAGAATGGAAATATTTTAGGCTCTAACCTGGGAAGAGACGCACAGAGTTTAAGTCTTTCCTCAAATTGGGATATCAATTCCCTCCACACTTTGGCTTTCCAGCTCGATTATGAAAATCGCAGTAATGATGTCTACGCCTATATTACAGATCCGGACGCCCACTTCGTTAAAACAACCAATCTCCCCAATGAAGAACGCTATCGTTTTGGCACGGAATGGCAGTATCGCCCATTGGAAAACCCCTTTTCCCTGTCTACCAAACTCAGTTACGAACGCGTGAAAAATTTCAATTTTAGCTCGGGCGATTCTCGTAATAATTTCCTGGGATCTGTCACCCTCAATTTCAACTTCGATCAATGGTTTCAAAAGGTATCCAATAACCGTTAACGGTTGTCATTCCAGCGCAGGCTGGAATCCAGTTGCAGACCACTGGACCCTGGCCTGCGCCAGGATGACACTACGGTGAATTCAAAATTAAAACATTTCTCTCTACTCTTTCTTTTTGCTCTACTGATCTTCTATCCCACTCTTCAACATCTGTATCTGGATATCGATGAAGTCCTCTGGGCCGAATTTGCCCACGCCGTGCTGAATGGCTGCCCTCCCTATGTTTGCGTGATTGGAGAAAAACCGCCTCTGCTTTATCTGACTTATGCCGGCATCTTTAAAATATTCGGAACAAATAATTATTTTGCGCTGCATTTGTTTCATATCGTGTGGATCGCTTGCACCGCATTTCTGTTAAATTTACTTCCCCTCTCCCTTGAGGGAAAATGCGCTAGCATTTTCGGGCAAAAAGAGGGTGATCTTGGATTCACTTTCTTCCCCGGCCTCTTCTATATCCTCCTCTTCGCTCTCCCCGAATTTCGAACACTTGCCGCCACAGGTGAATCGTTCATGAATTTGTTTTTAGTAGCTTCTTTTTATTTGTTTTTGAAAAATAAAAATTGGATATTAATCGGTGTCCTCGTCGGCCTGGCCTCTCTCTATCGTCATCAAGCAGCCATCCAACTTTTTGTATATATCTTTGTCATCCTCAGAGAAATGGTTCGAGAGCCTCACCATGTCCCAATTGGAATCAGACGGAACATGGTGAGCTTGTCGAATCCATGTATTTGTTTGTTCTTTGGCTTTTTCTTCACTTGGGCTCTCATGTCCCTCATCCTCTACCTCTGGGGCGCCTGGCCGGCCTTTTGGGAATGGGGCATCTTGCACAATTTGGGCTATATTCAAAATGGAGCAAAGGCACCCGGCATCTGGCTAACGGCCTTGGAAAATCTGGGACTATTTTTTGGGAAGACGATAGTGTTTTGGATTCTACTCTTTATCCCCCCTCTTCGTTTAAGAGGGGGACAGGGGAAGTTCACCCTATTTCTATATCTTTCGTCAGCCCTCCTCGCCGCCTGCACCGGCTTTCGATTTTTCCCCCACTATTTTATTCAAACCTTTCCTCCTTTGGCTTTGCTCGCCGTGCTGGGACTCAAAAAAATCAATTTTCCTCTTTGGGCAAAAACAGGTCTTACGCTGAGCTTGGCTTTGGTTTTATTTCAAAATGTAACTCTTTCAAAAACGCTAGAAGAAGATTCAACCAAGGACTACGCAAGTCTCAATAAAACGGTGGGAGACTACATTCAACAACACACAAATATTGAAGACAAAATCGTCGTCTGGGGCTGGGGCCAAGGCATTTACGCCTATGCAAATCGTCGCATGGGAACGCGCTATATTGCCTCCGATTTTTTGACCGGAAGGATTCCCGCGTCGGATGCCAAACAATATCCCTCAATGGAAGCCGCACAAAAATTTGTGGATCCCAAGGCCTGGGAGTATTTTTTTGGGGATTTGGAAAAAAACAAGCCGCTTTATTTTATCGACACCTCAAAGGCAAATATGCATGACTATCAATGGTTTCCTCCAGAAGCGTATGCTCGTTTAAAAGATTATGTGGATCAAAATTACTTTCTGGAAAAAACTTTAGAACAAATCAAAATTTACCACCGGAAATAAGTATAGACGCAGTCCATACAGATCATATAAAAAGTTACGAGATGCCTACCGTCTTAAAAATAGGACCTTATCGATTTTTCTTTTTTGCGGGTGATCATAATGAGCCTATACATATTCATGTAGAGTGTGAGGATAAGGTTGCAAAATTTTGGCTTGATCCCGTTCGCTTACAAAAGAGTGGGGGCTTCAACCGTTTGGAAATTGGCCGTATTCAAAAAATAGTTTTTAAATACCAGAAAAAAATCAGGGAGGCGTGGCATGAATTTTTTGGCCATTGAAATAGAAATACCTTCAATTGATAATGTAAATATTACCGAAGATAGCCTAAGTGTAGACTTAAGTGATGGCCGAACTATAACGGCCCCCCTGGCTTGGTTCCCTCGACTTCTAAATTCCACGCAAAAGGAAAGAAAAAACTGGCGTTTAATTGGAAATGGGTATGGCATTCATTGGGAAACAATTGATGAAGATATAAGTATGGAAAACTTACTTGCAGGTAAAGGTTCTGGAGAAAGTCAGGCCTCTCTTAACAAATGGCTACAGAAACGTATTATTCACAAAAACGGAAAATATTAATTGAATCTCCCAAAGCGCGAATTACTACAGCTATTCTTTCGAAACAGAAACCAGAAATAAACTCCATAGCAATTCCAAATTTCAGACAAAGAATTGTTAAACCCCGAAAAAAAATAACACTAAAACAATCTCAAAAATTTTGGGATGAAACCCGAGGCAAGTAACGGGATCTCTTGAGATAACAAAACAGTAAAAATGTTCTCTTCCAAAAAATCAATTTTACTTATTCTTCTACATTTATTCATTTTTGTTGGTTTGTTTGGCAATCCTTATCCGATTTCGAAATGTTATCAAAAAATGCAAGATTGGGATAAAGGTAGTTTTAATGATGGAATCCGAGGAGCCATAAGACTTTACTTTTCAGATCCGGGTGATGAAACTTATTACTACGAATGGAGTACAGTCGTACTCGGAAAAAAATTTGAAGCAGATTATCCTTTTGAAAAAAGAGGAGAAGATAGCAAGCTAAGAAACTTTTTCACTCTGCCACCCACGCCTCATTTGCCGTACTTAGATATCGATTTTGAATATCCCCCAACCATGATACTTCCTATTCTGTTGCCTAGACTACTAGTAGATAATCATTTGTCTTACGTGCGTCTTTTCGCTTTTCAACAATTTTGTTTTTATTGCCTGTGCTTATTTTTTATTTTTAAAATTATACAGTCGAAACCTCTAAACTTTAAAATTGCCTTTGAAAAAGTTCTTAAGCTTTCTTTACTTTCCTTAATT
Source organism: Deltaproteobacteria bacterium (assembly GCA_015233135.1). Classification (NCBI taxonomy): domain Bacteria; kingdom Pseudomonadati; phylum Myxococcota; class Myxococcia; species Deltaproteobacteria bacterium. The sequence continues at coordinate 29,681 of JADFYH010000008.1, read as the reverse complement.
TTACTGGGCCAGCTTTATGCCACACGATTAGACGTGGTGGTGTCTTTGCTTATTATTTTAGCTTATTATTATTTCATTAAAGAAAAATATTTTCTTAGTAATTTTTGGATTTGTTTAGGAAGCATTAGCAAAGGCTTTCCAATCTTTTTTTTGCCCCTTTTATTTTTTAAACTTCTAAAAGAAAAAAAATGGAAACCATGCGCAATACAGGCTTTATTTTCTGGTTTATTTATTGGAGGGATCAATCTTTTTTTAGGATATTGGACCCATGGAAAATATTGGGAAGCCTTTCAATATCATGCGGAGCGGGGTTTTCAGATCGAAAGTATGTATGCCCTCATTCCTTACCTCTCTCACTTATTTTTCAAGAATCCGATCTGGGTGTACAGTAGCCATACCTGCAGCAATATTACTTCCGCGGGTTTAAATAGGCTTAAACCCTATACTTCTCTTATTTGTTTAATATTTATTGGATTTATTTACCTAAAAACCTGGAGTTCTAAAAACTTAAGCTCCGAAAATACTTTAAGGTTTTTTTTGGCAATACCGCTCGCCTTTCTTTTGACCTTTAAAGCTCTTTCACCTCAATTTTTAATTTGGCTTACCCCTTTGATATTTATTTGCACACCCAGTTCCTGGCTAAGGACGACAGCCTTCTTAATTGCCCTACTTTTAACTCAAATTATTTTTCCTAATATCTTTCAGGATTTGATGATTGGGGAAACATCAGCAATTTTTCTTCTCTGTTTCAGAAATTTAATACTTCTTTCAATCTTTATTAGCCTTATCAAATCCATAAGGCACGAAACAGTAACGAAAAATTAATCATTTCTTGGAACTACTTTATAGATTCTAGAACTCCTCAAGCTTTCCCAACTTATCGAAGCGTGTTTGATACGGTATAATCGAACATGCTCGGGCCAATTCCCTTCCCAATATATTTCTGGAGTTTTTAGTTCATAATAAAGAAAATCTTTTCCGTCAGCGATAGTCTTCAGCAAAAATTGATCTTCTTTCAAAGTAGGACCTTGAACTTGAGTAAAGTAACGGGGAATGTACCAGACAATAGCGTCAGAATTCCACTGATCCACATCTAACTTTTCCCTTATTTTTTTGGATTCTGGGGCTTCCGATAAAGAATAGGCCAGTTCCGCTTCGGGATAATAATAGAGTAAAGGATATTGGCCTACCGATAAAAATATTTTTTCTTCTTTTTTCCGGTGCTCCTTTAAAAAAGCAATCAGTTCTAAAAGAGGATCTGGGTAAGTTTGAGTAGTTTCATTCCAATAACTCTTATACTCGCCTTTAATAATCCTTTGGACAAGTCCAAGAGGCTGAACCTTCTGCTCTATTAAGCGGCGGGGGGGGCCTTCTTCGTCATCAAATATACTCAAATCTGAATAAAGGCTGCTCAAATCTTTCTGAAATGCTTTTGAAAAATAGGGTTTTGAATACTTACAGATCTGCACACAGGTATATACAGGAGAATAGTCCAACAGATGGGTAAATAAAAGAATAAGAGTCATTAACGCGCGTTTCTTCCCCACAAAATTTAGACAAGCCCAAGCCAATAAATAGGATGAAAAAGGAAGAAGATGATAAAGATAACGAATGTTGGAACGAAGAAAAAAAGGGGTCAAGATCAACGAAACAACGATTAAAATTAGCGAATAACTAAATAAGGGATTATGAATTTCATTTTTAAATTTTAAGATTTTTCGTTTTAGAAAAAAAACAAGTGGAAGCAAGAGACACGGCAAATAATATTTATTTAAAATAATTATGTTTCCAAAAAGACGAAAGGTAAAATCGTCAAACTCTTGAAGACCCATTGCGTCTTTTCTCTTCCACATTTGAAAATAAAAAAAATGCGGAAAGGTAAAAATAAAACACCAGAAACTTATCCAAAATAGTCTCTTAAATTTTTCTTTTTCCTTTCCAATAAAAAGCACAAATAAGGCTAACCCTAAATAGACCATCAAGAATGAAACCATATTGGAGTGATAAAGCAAAATAAGACCCGCAGCCCCCAATAGAATTCCCCCTTTGGATTTCGTTTGTTGCAGCCCTAAAAAAGATAAAGAAGAACAAAGAGGAAGAATCGAATAATAGCGACTTTGCCGACTGTGTAAAAGAAAGATAAAAGCAGTCGCCATAAAGAATAGAGTGAATAAGGCGTAATCTCTTCTTAAACTTATCTGGAGTATTGCATTGTAAACAACCCAAAGACTGAGAAGAGCAATTAAAACAAAAGGAAGCCGGGCAGCAAAGGTAGTCTTACCCAAAATGGATATAAAGGGAGCGGTAAAATAATAAGGAAACAAGCCATCCCAACTCAGCATGAAGTCTTCGTCAAAATCTAACCCGTTCATTCCCGTAATCAGATTTTTCCCATCCCAAACTTTTGGAAAGCCATATTGATTAATGTGCGAGCTCAGAATTGCATTGTGGGCTTCATCCTGCCAAAGCAAGGTATGATCCAGGCCCTTAAATAAAAAAATGGCGGATAAAACAAAAAGTAAAATAAAGAGGAAATGTTTTGTGGCAAAGGCGTGTGTTTTTAACAAACTCATAGCACCTTCCACTCCCCTTCTCGGTCCGAGCCCAAACGCGTAATCTTCCCTTTTGTCTGCAGTAGCTTTAAATGATACTTCACCCCCTCCTCACTTAAACCCAGCATTTCCGCCATTTGCCTTCGAGTGATTCGTGGATTTTCTTGAATCAGCTCCAAAATTTTCTGGGTAGTTTTCTGGGTAGTTTTCTGGGTAGTTTTGTCTGACTGAAACAGGGTAGGTTTAAATAGATCTTCTGTTGAAAAAATTGGATTCAACACCACCCTCCACATACCTCCTTTATCTCCCCCCACACGATTAATGTTACCTTTCTTTTGCAGATTCCTTAAATAATACTTAACCCCACCTTCGCTCAAGCCGATATTTTTGGCCAATTCAGTACGGGTGATTTGTGGATTTTCTTGAATCAGCTCCAAAATTTTCTGGGTAGTTTTCTGGGTAGTTTTCTGGGTAGTTTTTTTAGGGCGGAAAAGGATAATTTTAAATAAACCTTCTAACTCAAACTTGGGGGCTCGGAGACCTGCCAAAGCAAGAATGGCCTTTATTTTCTTAACTCCCATCCCAATACGTTCCACCTTGTGGAGACGAAAAAAAAGATCGGAAATCAATTCGTTTCTACGGACAGAAATATTGCCAAAAGCCTTGGGAGACAGCCCTTCTGCCAAGCCGCCTGGGTTGATAATTTCCAGTCTATCTTCATAAATTTCAATACTCACCTGGCTACCTCTAATGCTGTAGTCCCGGTGCATGAGAGCATTGACTACTGCTTCTCGAAGCGCTTCTAGCGGAATTTCGTAAAGATCTTTTCGGTCTAGTCCAGTAATTTCACTACGAACATTTAAGTGCTTTTTAATAAACTGCAGCGCTTCATTAAATTGAGTGAATAAATCATCCCGGACATCGCGACGATCCAGGATATTCAGTTTCTCAACGCCTTTAAAAGCCAGTAGGACCAATTGAGATTGAGGGATAAAATCACCTGCATTTTTTGCGAAAAAGAGGACTGCCGCGTTTTTAATTCCTTTCGAATCGGCAACTTTCAAACTTTTGAGAAAATTCAGTGGGGAGGATTTCCCAATGCTAATCCCCGCTTCTTGAACAAATGAGTTAATTTTAGTTCGCGATAAATCCGTTACACCAAAACCTTTTGTTTTTTTTTCTTCAAAGGGAATCACGTCCGTTTCACAAAACATGCTACGAACTTCTTCGTGATTCATTTTCTGGGTGTTACCGTTCAGGCGTTTGTAATATCCAGAACTACAACTATAAGGTTTGTCTGTGCCTTCAGGTACCTGGATGACAATCACAGTTTCTACTTCGCAAATTTCTACCTGAAGTGAAGGTTTGAGATTTCGGGCAATATCATTAATTTTTGCTTTTAAAGAATTACTTAACTTTTCGCCTGCAATAGAGGAATCCTCTCGAACTCCCAATAACAAACACCCCCCCCTGGAATTGGCAAAAGCGACCAGGTCTTCGTCAATACGAGAGTGAAACTTCTCTTTGAATTCAAGGGTGAGCCCTTCGCCTTCTTTCAAAAACAGATGCAGCTCTTCTTTTGAAATTTTCATCGCAAAGTCCCCACTCTTTTCAACACCAAAAACCTCGGGAACACAAAGGCACACACAAAAGTAATAAGGCTCAAACCCAACACCGCCACCCAGCCCACAGAGCGCAAGCCTTCGCTGGGGATAATCAGTAAAGCCGAAAAACCAATGATTGTGGTAAGATTACAGACAAGAATCGTACTGAGATAATTCTTTAGCGTTTTATCCATATCTTTCAGTTCTTTTAAGCGATGATCCAAATGAATAAAACAGTTCACTCCGGTTCCCAAAATAATGGGAAACACCCCGATGTTGAGAATGTTTAAACGAATATGCATAAAAGTAAGAACCGCCGAAAGAAGAATGAGTGAAGTCACCAAGCAAGTAAAAATGGCCAAGGCATGGGGCCAAGGTCTTACACTCCAAAGCAGAATGCCACCCAGACAAAACAGAATTAGGAATAAACCTCGAGGGGCCTCTTTTTGTATCAGCTGGATAATGTCATGCTCGATGAAAGAGCCATCGGCCTGAATGAAAGGAACCGCGATTTCTTTTTTGAGATTCAAAACGCCTTCGTAATAACGGGTCATGTTTTCCAGATTCCCTCGGCCAAAAGCAGGAAATAAGTAAATCAAAAAAACATCCGGATCTTTGGGCGATTCAAACATGCGTCGAATTTCTGGGGGAATATCCTCCCGGCTAATCGATTTAACATTCAGGCTCTCCTGAATACTTTCCAAAAAACTTTCCTTCTTTTTATTCCAGAACAGATTGATCTGTTTATATTTCTCACCCAGGCGCACCAAGATTTCTTTTTTTTCATTTTGATCTTTGGGTAAAAAAGTAGAGAGGCCGGCCACATCGTTATAGACCAGCGTATCCGGTGCCGCACTTTTAAGTTTATGCTGTAAGGCCTCCAATAATTTTTCTTCATTCCCTTTTCCATTCACCATCAGCAAGGTAGGGGAAAGGGAGGCCTGCATCATCTGGCTTACCTTATTATACAACTGGGTGGCCGGCAGATTGCGATCTTCCATGTTTCCATCTTCAAAATAAATCTTCGATTTTTCTTTCAGGGTGGTAGAAGAAAAAAGGCAAAGTAAAAAAAAGAGAAATAAAACAAATCGCGGAAAGTAGGGTCTGCAAAGAAACGCAATAAAACGGTGGGCTTTTGAATCCTCCTGGACACCAGGTAAACGAGAATCCTGACTCCGTGCAACCTTTGCAGCCTTCAGGGAAAGACAGGCAGGAATTAAGGTAATCATGGCCACATAATTGGCAACCAAACCCAGGGCACCTACTAAACCAAACTCTACAAACATCCCAAAATTGGAAAACAAAAGGGCCAAAAAGGAAACGACCGTCGTCAACATCGACGCATAAGTCGCCTTAGCCGTTCCTCCACTGGAAAAAGTAAGGTCCAAGGCCTCCGTGAAACTTTTACCTAAAGAGCGTTCCTGATAATAACGGGTAAGTAGATAAATTCCGTAGTCGCTTCCCAGCCCTCCCAAAATAGCCCCCGCAAAGCCGGTGATGATATTGAGGTGACCCAAGAAGAGATAGACCAAACCTCCAGTCCAGAGCAGACCAATCAACAAAGGGACACCCACCAAGAACATGCCGCTAACATCACGAAAATAGAGAAATAAAACCAAAATCAAAAGAAAAACGACAAAGAAAGAAGACTTACGAATTTCTTTTTCGGCATGAGAGGTTTGCTCTAAATCGGTTTGGTACTCACCGGTAAAATTCACCTCCACCGAAGAAAATTGAGGTTTCTCTTTTTTAATTTCCGTTTCAGAGCGCCGTATCGCAAAGAGAAGCCCCTCCATTGTTTCCTGATTGTGCTTGGTTTGTTCTAACTTGATGCGTAAAACCGAAAAAGGGTTTTCTCCAGGCTGCTGAGCGGAATTATCCTGAAATTGAACCCCACTTCTTTTTTCATATTTTTGGATAATATCCTGAAAAGTCAGGTCGGGAAGATCTGCTTGATCTGCAAAACTCATCCATCTTCCCATCATGGGATTCACGCCATTGGCTTCGAGTTGCATACCTTTGTCGACGCGGGTTTCCATCTCTTGAAGATCTGCCAAATCAAGATAGAGCCACATTCTTTTTTTAAAGAAATCGACGGGCTTTTTATAATCCACAAAACTGACATGAGGCATTTTTTCGATGCGGCCCAGCAGTTGATCGGTAAAACTTTCTGCATTCTTTTTGCCAGTACCGACCTTGGTATCTTCTAGGGTGACATACAGGAAACCAGAATTTCCAAAATATTTTTTCAACTCGTGTATATTTTTAAGACTTTCTGTTTGAGTAGGAAGGAGTGAAGAAAAATCACTTTCAATGTGCAACTTTTGAGAGAACCACAGGGAAAGTAGCGTGAGGGTCAAGGCGATAAACAGCACCAGCTTGGGATGGAGGGCGGAGAGTTGATAGAGTTTTGGAAAGGTGGCCATAAAGGTTTCACTAACTTGAGTTTCGCAGATTTTAAAAATAAATTTATCTCAAAAATCCTCCCTCCCTTGAGGGGAGGGAGTCAGAGGGAGGGTGATCTTGAGTGCACTCGGAATACCCCTCACCCAGCCCTCTCCCACAAGGGGAGAGGGGAAGCGCTTGTTCAACGTGCATTTAATTAAAAACATTGTTTGGCCCCGGCAAACGAAACCCTCTTTTTACAAACACAAAATATCCCGGCAACACCAAAGCCGCTAAATACAGGCCATGGTAGCTTAAAGCCAAAACCATACAGTCTCCCGAATGCACTCCCAAATTTTGATATAAATAAAATACCGTGGCCTCAAACACCCCTAGATTGGCAGGCGCCATAGGAATCATCAAAGCCAAATTGAGCCCCGCAATAATCAGTAGGGGAGCCCACCAGGGAAGAGTTAAACCTAAACCCCATTGCAAGAGAGTGAGAGAGAAATATTCGAGTGCTTTAATACAGAGGGCAAAAAAAAGCGAGAAAAGAGTAGGCCCCAAACGATGAAGAAGTGAAAGTTCACTCGCCCAGTTTTTAAATACCTGAAACATTCGATTTTTCAATTTCATCTCTTCATGAAGCAAGCGTTTGGAATGCCGAAAACGATAGGCCAAAATCAAAAGCAGAAAATAAAAAAAGAAAATCCCTATAAAAAAAACATGGATGGGGATTTGCATCCAAGTTGGAATTTGATGAGCCAAAATCAACAATGAAAAAATGCACATCAACGAAAGCCCTTCAAAGATTTGATCTAGAGTAAGAAGGGACGTGGAATAAGTTTTTCCAAATTGGAAACGTTGGCCCAGAATATAAATCAGAAACGCTTCTCCCATCCAGAAGGGAAGTAGGTTGACCATCATCAACCAGGTGGAAATGGCTTCAAACAAACTTGAAAACGGAATCTCTCGTTTCTCTTTGGAAAAACATTTCCACTGCAGGCTTTTGACAAACACCAAAGACAAAAGGGGAATAAAAGCGAAAGCCAAAAACTTCCAGGAAATTTGTTGCAGAGAAAGTCGGAATTCTTGCCAGGAGATTTCTTGGAAACAAAAGGCGAGCAGAAGTAGGGAAATCAGAAAAGTAAAATAGGGAAGTGATTTTTTAAAGGTACTTTTCATTTATGCCATTGCAATCACAATATTTTTTTTCGTAGGGGCGGTGCCTCTGTGCCCGCCCGTAATTTGGTTTTTCAATTGGAATTCATAGCAGCAAAATGTAGCCAAGTGCGGGCGGGCACAGAGGCACCGCCCCTACAGAAATTCAATCAAACTTCATAAAAAAATCGCGCAAGCTGCATCATTAAAGCAACTGCCACACTCTCTCACTGGGATAATCCACTCCCACTTTTTCTGAATATTTTTTAAAACACTCCAGGGAATCTTCCGGTGAAGAAAAAAAATCTTTGACTTGGCTCTCATACAAACAAGCCGCCTTGTTTTTCATTTCAAGAGAATACCCTAAATAAAAATACTTCGCTTTCAATGGAAGCTGCCCTAGAACACGCAGCCGTTTTTGCCAAAAGTTTTTAATGAGTGGAGTGAGTATTTTTTTAAAAATTTTAAGCCTCTTCCAGAAAGGTCGGGTATAGAGAAAATCAGCCATGTCTTGCCAGCCAGCTAAAGATTCAGGACTTGATATTCCAAGCTGGAAAAGACGAAGTTCAGTCAAACCTGGCAACAAGGCATAAGGCAAATCCTCATAAAAATAAATCTCGCCGGAATTCTGTTTCGACAAACTTTTCGCCAAGCGAAAACAGATTTCGTGGTCGATATGCATTCCTATGCCCAGTGGAAAATAGAGAGAGTGAAAGTTTTTATTTTTTAAAAAATCCAGAAAAGCGGTTTCGACTTTCTTGAAAACCTCTTCATCTTCTGCACCTAAAAATCGATGCATGCGAGAGGGTAAAAAACCAAAAAAATCTCGTCGTTCATAATCAGAAAACCCGAGACTATGACTTTGATAATTTAAATATTCGGAGGCGGCTGCCTCTTCTTTTTTTCTTTGGGCGGTTCTTCTCCCAGAATGCGAAAACACATTTAGAACTTCGAATTGATAGTCTTGAGAGGGATTGGAAAGAATTCCCCCACAGGAAAAAACCGCATCATCGTAGTGAGGGGAAATAATTAAAACTTCATTCATTTTTTACCCAACAAACAGGGTGCCTTGGGATAAAGAAGCATTTTATTGAGGAAATCCAATATGCTTGCATTGGCCTTTACAAAACACTTTTCCATCAAAATGTAGGCAATCAGGGCGTAGAAAATACCCAAGAGGATATCGATCACATAATGATGCTCCAAATACAAGGCCGATAACCACATCCCCAAACTATAAATTCCTATGGGAATAGACCATCTTTTACCTAGCTTCAGGGAATAGAGAAAACCCAGCATCGTAAAACCAGCATGCATAGAAGGCAGGGCACCAAACACCACAGGACTCATGGAATAAAACTCTTTGGAGACCCCTAAACCCAGAAGTTGATCAAAGCGGGCAAGCCCAGCAGGGCTCCCGGGAACGGGCATCAAAGGAGAAATAAAACCATATTTGGACACATACCAGGGGGCAGCGGCGGGGTAAAAAAGATAAGTGGCAAAGGCAAAGAAATTCATGAGCAAAAAAGCAGAGGTGTAGCGCGCGGCGAAATATTCATCTTTCATCTTCCAGAACAGCACCACCAATAATACGACCACGGGATCTAACACATTATAAAGCGCACCCGAAATAAGATCCAAAAGAGGTCGCTGGAAATGCATTAAAAACTCATGGGGAAGATAAGTTCGACCCTGATAAAAAATCGAAAAGAAATACTGATCAAAAAGATAAGGTTCCCGAACATGAATGGGCAAATACCAATGAAAAGGCACAAAACGGAAAGAGTCAAAAATAACATTTTGTAATAAAATGGGAATCGCTAAAACAAGAAATAGTCGGGTGTTAGGATGCAAAGCGAACAAAATAAAAATAGCAGAACTAAAAAGCACATGGGGATAATGCAAATTTCCCATGATAAAATTGACTGCCAAAAAAATAACAAAAACGAGGCTTACCTTGAACCAGGAAAAAAAAGGACTTGCAGGCTGTTGTGATGAAAAATTCATATTACTTTGAACACTATTTTTTCGATGACTTCATAAAGCTCACGCACTGTATCCTCCCAGTTGAAACGAACTTCCATACCCTGGCGAGCCTCTCTTCCAATATTTTGTCGGAGCTCCTTCTCTTGCAGCAAATGGCGAATTTTGGAATAAAAATCTTCTTCATTCCCCAAAGGAACCAAATATCCATTTTGCCCATTCTGGACATAGTCTCGTAAGCAACCTACATCAAAGGCAATAATCGGAAGACCTGATGCCATCGCTTCCATGGTAGAAAGAGAGCTCGTTTCAGTTTGGGAAGGCATCACAAAAACATCCATGGCCTGTAGATAAGGCAGCACCTCATTTTTTTGGCCCACCGCTAGGACTGCAGGGTTTTGCCGAATTTTAGCTTCAAAATCTTTTACCCCACTTCCCACGAGTAAAAGTTTAAGAGCGGAAAATTCTTTTTGAAGCCGCTCAAAAACATTCAATAAAAAATCGATGTTTTTTTCGCGGGCCAGTCTTCCGGTGTAACCCAGCACCAAATCACTTTCTTGCAGACCTATTCTTTCTTTGCAATAGCAGGAATTCAAAGAAGGCCGAAATTGCTGAGCATCCACACCCAAAGGAAGGATATGTTTTGGCGACACTATTTTGGCCTGCTCCAAGACGGGAACAAGCGTCGCAGAAGGAACAAGCAAACAAGAACAGCGATTATACCAATAGCGCGCATAGGACTTCACCAGAGGAACAATTTTTTTTGCAAGCCAAGGGAAACCCAGGGCGCGCGGAAAGGTTTCCCAATCGATGCCATGAAAATACATGAGCAGGGGTTTCTTGAATTTTTTACAGTAATAAAGAGGAATAAAACAATCGACGGTTTGCACAAAAACCACATCGCTACCTTGAATGAGTGCTTTCATTTCTTTTTTCAAAAAACGAGGAGGGTAACTGTCTCCCACCGGCAGGGCATAATGAGGAAAATGATAAAGCGTAAAATGAGGATTCAGGGTTTCGATACTCATTTTTCTGGAGTTGCCAATCACTGCCATTTGCACATTCAGAAAACGGGACAAACGCGGTCCAATTTCTTGCAGAAAACGGGGGATGCCTCCGGAGAGTGAGTGGTAGGGCTCGTTGGCGACGATGGTGATGGTTTTCATCGATAAACCTCCACCTCCAAGCCCTCTCTCAAACTCACAAACTCATAACCCTGATCCTGATAATAGGGAATCAATTCCCGCAGCAGATCCAGGGCAAAACCCTTTCCCTGCCCCCACAAATTCAAACCATCGTGAAAGGTCCAAATCGATTTTTCTTGAACAGAAGAAAGCAATTTTTGGCGGATGCTGTCTGGGGAATGCCAGGGCCAATAATCTCCTGGCATCTCCGTCCAGTAAACCAAGTCGTAGTGAGACTGGGCCAAGACCGTTTTCATCCAGGGAAACAAAATCCCTCGGGGAGGTCGATACAAGCGAGGGGTTTTACGAAAAATTTTTCGGAATATGATCTCGGAGGCTTCAAGCTCTTGCCTTAAAATGAAGGGGGAAAAGGCCGTGCCCCAGCGATGGGAAGCACTGTGATTGCCAATCTCAAAACCCCTCTTGTGAATTTCCAGACTGATTTCGGCATATCGAGCCACCTTTTCTGCAATTAAAAAGAAGCAGGCCGGGACATTTTGGGTTTCAAGAAAACGAAGCAAGGAAAGGGTATGAGTAGAATCCGGACCATCATCAAAAGTGAGGGCAATTTTTTTTCCGCCAAGACTAAGCTTTTTAAAGACACGCACGGAAGTCCCTTTTTGACTTTTCACCCTCTCCCTAACCCTCTCCCATCAAGGGAGAGGGAACTTGGGGTAAAACTTCCTCTGCCGGATGCCCCTCAAGTGTGAGGGTCTCCGAAGAAACATCCTGGTCACTGGCATGGCTATAGCTAACATCCTCTTCGGCCACATCGTAAAAAGAAAAAATGGGTTTTTTAAAGATAAAGAGCCAGAGGTAGTTGAAGAGATAAATAAAACCGGGGATGACAATCCCTTTTTTATCGAATCGTCGCCCCGAAGATAATATACGGGCTCCCATAGGAACAATAGCTCCCACTTTTTTCAGGCGGGAAGCCAGCTCCATGTCTTCTCCGTAAAATTCTATTTCCAGATTAAAACCCCCAATTTTCTGGAGGGCTTCTTTTCGCACAGCAAAATTTCCACCCGCCAGGCGCTGCCCTTTCAAAAAGAAATCGGCCACAGGCTCTACCATATGAAAATAAAGTGAAAAGATAAAACGATGCAACGTCGATTTGAGGACGTAGCGGAAGGAGCCACACAAGGCAATCGCTTCAGGTCTTTGTTGAAAAGCTTCGTAGATCGCATCAACCCAATGATAAGGGACAATAGAGTCTGCATCCACATAAGCTAAAAGCGGAGCTCGAGCTGCACGATAGCCCGCTTCACGGGCATGGGTGAGACCTCGATGAGACTCCTGCACCAGTCGCACTCCCTGTTGGAGGGCAATCTGAGGAGTTGCATCCTGGCTATGGTTATCCACCACAATCACTTCATAGGGGATGTCTGTCTCCTGACGTAAGACAGAATCCAAACATTTTTTCAGATAACGCGCCTCATTAAAGGCCGGAATGATAATAGAGATTTGTGGGCGTTGTGAACTCTGCCCCACCCAGGATTTTGAGATTGGATCTTCTAACGAAGGAAAACCCTTGAAATTTTGAGTCAGGAGATTCACCGCGGCTTTCTTATCTAAGCCCCCCTTAAAGTCAAGGATCAAAAACCTGGGAGCCAATCCCATAAACAAACATTGACAGATTCTTTTGGAAAATGTCATCAGGCTTCCTTTACTTCTCTTTTTAAGGTGGATATGAACAACGCATTAGATCAATTGATTTCCGATCGCCATCACCTGGAAAACACTAGCGACAGCGATGTCTTTAGCAAGACTAAAGAATTTCAAAAAATTGTCGGCTCCGTCCGTGAAATGGGCATGTACCCTTACTTTCAGGCCTTGGAATGCAATCTGGGTTCCGAAGCCATTATCAAAGGGAAGAAAGTAATCATGCTGGGGTCGAACAACTATCTCGGACTCACCACAGACCCCAGGGTGCGGGAAGCCGCTATCGATGCGATACGAAAATATGGGACAAGTGCCACAGGCTCACGACTTCTCAATGGTACCTTGGAAATTCATGAGACCTTCGAACGAGAGATCGCCGATTTTTTAGGAAAAGAAGCTGCCCTGGTCTTCACCACAGGCTATCAGGTCAATATCGGAATCATTAGCGCTTTGGCGAATGAAAACACCTCGGCTTTCCTGGATAAGCTCAACCACGCAAGTCTGCAAGACGCTGTGAAGATGGCAGGATGCAACACCCACTATTTTAAACACAATAATCCGGAAGATTTAGAACGGCTTTTACAGGCGGCCCCGAAGCACCAGGCAAAGCTGATTGCCATTGATGGAGTCTTCAGCATGGAAGGAGATATCACGCCTCTTCCTAAAATGCTTGCCCTCGCCAAAAAGCATAATGCCAGGCTCTTGATAGATGATGCCCATGGATTGGGAATTTTAGGTAAACGCGGTGAAGGCACGGCCGGGCATTTTGGATTGAGTAAAGAAGTGGATTTGATCATGGCCACTTTCTCCAAATCCCTTGCCTCCACAGGAGGCTGTGTGGCCGGTGATTTTGAAGTCATCGACTATATCAAACACTTTGGCCGTTCGATGATTTTTTCCGCCTCCATTACCCCCGCTAATTTGGCCGCCGCCAGCGAATCCCTTAAAATTTTACGGGCAGAACCTGAACGGGTACTACAAGCCGCCAAAAATGCACAAAGCATCGTCCAAGGCTTGAGTGCCATGGGTTGGAAGGTAGGGAATACCGAAACCCCAATTGTCCCTGTGCATATTGGCAACGACCTTTACACCATGCTGCTTTGGAAAGAATTGCTCGAAGAAGGCGTTTATGTGAATCCTATTTTGTACCCTGCAGTAGGAAAAGACAAAGCCATGCTGAGGGTTTCCACGATGTCGACCCACACCAAAGATCATTTAAGTTTTGCCTTGGACAAGTTTCATAAAGTAGGGAAAAAGTTGGAATTGATTTAAGCCCCCTTTTCCTCCCCTTAAGCTAAGGGGAGGTTAGGAGGGGTTATGTCCGATTGTCTCCAATTACCATAACTCCCCCTGACCCCCTCTTAGCTTAAGAGGGGGATACTACGATGTCTCTACTCACTATCCAGCCAGTCCAAACCCCCAAACAACTTCAAGAATTCATCGAACTTCCCTACCGTCTCTATAGCAACACAGCCTCTTGGGTAGCCCCGCTCTATCAAGAACGAAGGGATTTATTAAATCCCAAAAAAAATCCATTTTTTGAGCACGCCAAGGTACAACTTTTTATTGCCAAAAAAGAAGAAAAAGTAGTCGGAAGAATTTCCGCCCAAATTGATTTTGAATATGAAAAATTTCACAAAGAGCGAGTCGGCCATTTTGGTTTTTTTGAGTCTGAAAATGATCCGGCAATCGCTCAAGCCTTGCTGAAGGCAGCAGAAGATTGGGTAAAACAGGAAGGGGCAAAAAAAATATTAGGGCCTTTCAGTTTTTCAATCAATGAAGAGACAGGTTTGCTGGTGGAGGGTTTTGATCAGCCTCAAATGACGATGATTCCCTATAATTTTGATTATTATGCTTCGCTGCTCCAGCAAGCCGGATATCAAAAGGCAAAAGATCTCTTCTGCTGGTATTACCCGGCCACGGAAGTCCCGGAAGCCCCTACCCAAATTGCCGCGGAAGTAGGCAAATACCCGGGTTTAAAAATTCGACATTTGGATAAGAAGCATTTCCAGAAGGATCTGGAAATCATCCTGGATATTTTTAATTCGGCCTGGAATAAAAATTGGGGTTTTGTCCCTCTCACCCCCAAAGAAGTAGAAAAATCCGCAGCCGATCTAAAATTATTCATAGATCCTGAAATGGCCCTCATTGCCGAAGTAGACGGCAAACCCGCCGCCATGTGTCTTTGTGTTCCCAATCTGTACGAATTGATTCAAGGGTTAAAGGGGCGTTTATTCCCCCTGGGAATTTTCAAACTGCTTTGGAGAATCAAGCAGCGAAAATACAAGTCCGCCCGACTCCTCCTGTTGGGAATCAAAAATGAATATCGGGGTTCTGTCTTGGGAGGACTCAGTGTCTTGCTCTATGTGGAAATTCATCGACGCGGTTTGGCACGAGGTTATCAATGGGGTGAACTTTCCTGGACCCTGGAAGACAATGAAAAAATTAATACCGGCATTGAATTTATGGGGGGTAAAAAGTATAAGACGCTGAGGGTGTATGAAAAACAATTGGTGTCATCTTGAATGACTCGGCTGTCATCTCGAACGGAGCTTTGCGAAGTGAGAGATCCAGTGGGTACAATTGAGAAACTCACTGGGATCTCTCGTTTCTCTCGAGATGACAGAATCCACGGTCTCCGTAATGGGAACAAGAGCTTATGAAAATCTTCCTCACCGGTGCCTCTGGATTTCTAGGTTCTTACATCAGCCAGGCCCTGCTTCAAGATGGCTATGAACTGGTGGTTCTAGTCCGAAAAAAATCCAGGCGGGATCATCTTCAGCATCCCAAAATTCAATTGGTTGAAGGCAGTCTCCCCGAATGTGATTTTGATGCTTCTATTCTAGAAAAATGTGCTGCGCTAGTTCACTGTGCAGGCCTCGTGAAGGCCTTAAGCCGAGAGACCTTTTTTGAGGTTAATGCAAAGGGCACAGAAAAACTAGCCCAGCTCCTTTTAAACTTAAAAAATCCCCCCAAACACTTCCTGCATATTTCCACCCTGGCGGTGATGAATCCCGAAATAGATGGACGCAATTTCTGTATCCCCGCTGCCAAGTGTCATCCCTTGAGTTTTTATGGTCAAAGCAAACTCGCCGCTGAAGAGACCTTGCAGATTCTCAAGAGAAAAATGCAACTCAGCATTCTGAGACCTCCCGTGCTTTATGGCCCGGGGGATCTTGAATTGTTACCCGCCTTCAAACTCGCGGCAAAATGGCTTGCCCCCTTTTATGGAGATGGGAAAAATCGTTTCTCCCTCTGCCACGCAAAAGATGTCGCAGACGCCGTCCTCACCCTTTTGGGAAGGCCAAAGAAATCGGACATTTATTGTTTGGATGATGGGCACAGTTTAAATTGGAGGGAATTTTTTGAAGCGATTGGACGGGTGATGAACAAAAAAATATTGAACTTTCCCGTCCCAACCCTGTTTTTTTATAGCGCTGCCTTTGCCTCAGATTTCGTGTCAAAACTCAGAAAAAAACCTCAAATTTTTGGCCGTGAGAAATTGAAGGAAATGAAAATAAAATCCTGGGTATGTGGCTATGAGAAATTGAATCGGGAATTGGGATGGGAACCTAAAATAAAATTAGAGGATGGGTTGAAGGAGTGTCTGGCATTTTATAATTATCGTTCGCTTCTTACTTCTCACTTCTAACTTCTTCCTTCTGCCTCCCCACAAACTCCAAAAAGAAGGCCAGAAAAATCGCCAGAAAAAAAGAGCCCACCGCGCTAACCCCTAGCACAATTACTTTTTGCGGCTTGTCGTACTTCACCGGAGGATAGGCCGGATCGATCACTTGAAAACGTAAATCGTTCTTGGCTTCCTCGACCTTTGCCATTTCATACTGTTGTGAAAGCAAGCCATAAACTCTGCCCAACAACTCCCGCTGCAAAGTGAGATATTGCAGATAAATTTGAGAAGGCACATTGTGAACAATTCCCTCTTTTTCATTGTCTTGCATTTTGGCTTCCAAATCTTTTTTCTGACCCTCCAAGCCCTGCAAATCCACTTGCAACTCCTCAAAGCTTTTTGAAGAACTGTCAGGCATTTTTCCAATATCGACATCTACTTGAGGACTAATACTCGACACCCTCCCTGAACCATAAAACTGATTCAACTTTTTTCCCAGCTCCAACAATTCAATCTTACTCTTTTGCAGCTGCCCCTCAATAAACACGCGATTGTGACGAGCATCCGTCAGTTCCTTGCTATTCAAGGTCTCCTGAAGTTCAAAGATCATTCGATTCACTATCGCTGTCGCCAGCACAGGGTCTTCCATTTGCAGTGAAATATTTACTAAACTTGTTTTTTTATCTTCTTCAACGCTAAGCAATTTGGTCTGTAGCTCTGTGAAGGCCGCTTCAAGATTGGGTTTCTTGGCATCTCCGCTTTTTTCCCATGCCTTGGGAAATAACACCTTCAGCAGATCAAAATCATGAATCACTTTTTCGAGAAAACTGCGACTCTTCATGATATTAATGAGCTGCCCCCCCTTACTCACCCCGCCTGCCAGGCCCCCCAATTGCCCCCCCACAAAAGGCAGCGAACCCAATTGCGAGGCCAATCCGCTCAATCCACCCCCGGAGGAAGAAGAAAGCGGGGCCAGCGTAGCCTGCACCTTGTAAGTTTTAGCCGTGTACTGCACGTAAAATAAGGCCGCTAAAATACATAAAAAACAAAAGATAAAAATAAAAACCAGGCGCTTACAAATGACCTTCCAGCAATCGAGCAAATTGATCTCTTCTTCCGGTGCGTAGGCATAAGGGGGTGGCCAGGCGTAGGGGGGGTAAACGGCCGAAGGATTCAAGACAGTTTCAGAATTTTTGGGATCGGAATTTTCCATAAATTAGTTCAGATTTTTCAGAGATAATACCGTCGCCGTAGTTGAGAGGCCAAAGCCGACTATAGAAGTGAATACAGAAAGCCAACCCTCAGGGGTAAACCTTTTCTCGGGAATAAAAACCACATCTCCCGGATTCAGGATCAATTCAGAATCGGATTTAACTTTTCTGACCATTCCCTTGTTATCCACAATTCGAATCTCTTTTTTCGCCATCTTGGTGGTCCCTCCGGCGATGGCCAGATAGTTGCCCAATTTATAGCTAGGGTTAAAGGCATACGCGCCTGGAGTTTGAACCCCCCCCGTCAAAAAAATCCGATCTTCAAAGGAAGGGTAAAAGAGATTATCGCTGGGAAATTGTTTGATATTGTAATCGAAGGAATTATTCTTGGTGAAGAGATGGGGGATCACGATCACATCCCCACTTTCAATTTTAAATTGGCCCACTTCATCCCCCGATACATCGAGGAGTTGTTTTTTTTCGTCGATATAGCGAATCACCTTCAAAGGCTGACTGGCCGAATAACCCTGGGTATAACCCCCCGCAAGCTTCAGGAGATCCGCAATATTTTTCTCCCCTTTTAGTTCATAGACCCCCGGACGATAAACGCTGCCCTCAATTTCAACCACTTTTTTGCGGATGGGAATAAAAATCACATCGTTATCCATTAAGTAGGGATTGTCTTCTAAACTCCCTTGAAATTTATAGGCGAAGAGATCTACTTTCTTTTGAGTCCCCGGTTTACGGATGGCGATATCTCTCTCCGATCCATTGGGTCTTAAACCGCCAGCCATTTGTAAGGCTTCATAAAGTCTTGAAGAGGCTGGAATTCGGTAAGTTCCGGGACGATTGACTTCTCCCAAAATATGAACTTGATAGATGAGACTCGCACTTCCCAAACTAGTTCCGCCCCCACCTCCTGAAGCGCCTCCTCCACTTCCTCCTGCATTCGAAGAACCCATCAATAAGGTATCATCTCTGATAGACGTAGCAGAGTTTACCCCTGTACCTGCAGCCCCGCCTCCAGAACCCGTTCTAAAACTGGGATTACGAATTTCTTCTGTAGGTCTATTAGTTACCTGAGCCCAAGCGTAATAAGGAAACAAAACTTGCAGTACAAAACTGAGAAGCAGGATTTTTGAAATAGAAATCGAAATATTTTTCATGATGAGCAAGCTGCCTTAATCCAACTAAAACTCGTCTGTCAAAGAGTTTGATTTACAGACTACCGTCGGTTCGAAAAAAAGATATTTTGCTGATCTGATTTTTTAACCCTCTGTTTTTTCAACCTATTTTTCCTGGCACAAGTCCTGCTTTTACTTTCCAACACAAATTAAGGAGCTTTTATGAAAAAAATAATTTTTATTATTCTAGGTTTTACCTTCTTCTCTTCCCTTCAGGCCCTTCAAGCCACTGAACTTTCTTTGAGGCAACTGGAGCAGATTGCCCTCAAAAAGTCGGGGCTGCACCCCGAAGAAGTCTTGAGGTGGAAGAAGCGTGCCCGCTGGTCGGCCTTACTCCCCCGTGTGGTTGCGGGCTACGAGCAAAAAGGGGTGGTGCAAATTAACAACAGCATTCAGGATTCTATCTCGGTCACGAGTTCCAGCGTGAGCATTGGTCCGCCGGATTCCAGTTTGCATCAGGAAGAAGACTTCAATCGTTTCTTCTCGGTAAAGGCCTATTGGGACCTGAACGAATTGATCTTCAACCACGATGAACTCGCGGTCTCCGCTGAGGCGCGATCCCGCAAGTTGGTGACCACACAAATTATTGATGAACTGCATCAGGCCTATTTTGAGCGTAAAAAAATCCTCAGCCAACATCCCGACAAAAAACGCGACGAATTTCCAGCCAGTCTTCAGCTGCGACTCGAAGAGCTGGAAGCAAAATTGGACAATCTCACCGACGGTGAATTTTTAAAATCGCTGGAAAACGAAAAGGAGACTTTATGAAAAATATTTATATATTCCTCTTACTCGGTCTATTCGCCTCTTCCTGTGGGGGCATGCCAGAGCTTACTCCTTTTGAAGGGATCAGCACCAACTATTCGGATCAGGCGAATCCCAGCTCAAGCACCACGCACAACAACAGCCCCACCAGTGCTACTCCTACGGGATCTAGCTCGGGAACCAGCAGCTCTAGCTCCACAAATTCCAAAACAGCTTCTACAAATACTGCTTCCCATCCCACCACAACAAATCCTACAAGTACAACCACTCCCACCTCTACGCCGCTAGAATCACAACCTGCAGGAACCCAGGGAGCAGGGGCAGAGACCCAGCCAGCAACTCCGACAGGCTCTGCTCCGACCCCCGCTGAAACTTTTTTGGTCCTCAATGAAATCCTCTACGACGCCACCGGAAGTGACACCGATGGCAACGAATTCATCGAGTTGTACGGAAGCTCAGAAATGGATATCTCGGGCTATCAGATCTTAATCATTAATGGTTCGGATGGAAAAATTATAGATACGATCAATCTCCCTCAAGGCGCCAAAACCCGAGCCAACGGGCTTTACCTGATTGCCGATTTGCGCACCAACAGTTCCAATTCTTCCAATATTTCAAATGCCGATTTCATGGACAATTTTGATCCTCAAAATGGTCCGGATGCCATCCAACTTCTCTCCCCTCGCGGGGAACTGAAAGACGCCCTGGCTTACGGAGAAGGCGGCGTGGCAGAGGCCTCCAACGGGCTTGCGACAGGCAGAGGCAATCCAGCGCTTGATGTGGCTTCTGGTCACAGCCTCTCCCGAAGGGCTGGCGTGAATACGAATGATAATGCGGCGGATTTTATGGACTTGGAGACTCCGAGCCCGGGGAGTTTATAATGTCGTTACCTGATGAATTCCCGTAGGGGCGGTGCCTCCGTGCCCGCCCGCAATATGGCTTTTCAATTGGATTTGCAGAATTCCAAAGTACATCAAAGTGCGGGCGGGCACGGAGGCACCGCCCCTACAAAAACGGAAATTTAAACAATCGTTAATCAAATTTAGAGCCACATCATGAAAAAATATATCTACCTTCTTCTTTTCACCTTACTCCTCCCCTCCTGCATGGGATCCACAAATTCCGACGTTTTTTCTTCCCGTGCTGCAGGGGAAAACAATTCTTCAAATTCAAGCGCATCCTCATCCGCTGCAGTCACGGAAAAACTCAAGATTACGATTCTCAATGTAGGCCAGGGGGATGCTACTTTTATTGAAAGTCCCGAGGGAAAGACCCTGCTCATCGATGGAGGCAAACCCGGTAAAGGGCGAGAGGTCTTACTTCCATTCTTCAAAAGCAAAAATATTTCCCAACCCGATTTACTGCTCGAGACCCATTACGACAATGATCATATCGGAGCCATTCCCGAATTGATCGCGGGTGAAGATGGGGTGTTAAATTCCAGTGATGATTTCATTCCCAAAGAAGGGGTGTGGGATCGCGGAGCCTATCCGATAGACAGTGCGCCTGCCTTTGGCCCTTATCTGGATGCCGTGCAAAATTTTAGACACTCTTTGATGTTAGGCCAAAAAATAAATTTGGGAAACTCTTTGGAAATTAGCATCATCAGTTTAAATGGCGCCGTTTCTGAGGATTCCTTTGTCGACCTCTTGAGCGAGGGCTTTTATGAAAAGGAAAACTCCAGCTGTGTAGGACTCTTGATCCGTTACAAAAATTTTAGCTATTTGAGCGCAGGGGACCTGAGTGGTGGAGGAAGTCCCGGGGGATTTGAAACCCTGGATGTGGAAAGCTTATTGGCCGAGCAGATGCAAGGGGTGTCTGCCCTCCATGCCAATCATCATGGATCCTCCACCAGCTCGAACGACCTTTATATTCAGACATTAAAACCCAAAGTAGTTTTGTTTAATGTGGGTAATTTTAATGACTATCATCATCCCGATCAAAGCGTCTTAGAACGCTGGAAACAAAGCGGAGCCGCTTTATATCTGACCGAAAAAGGGGCTGGGGGTTTTGTTGCCGGGGAACAGATTGTGGATGGAAACATCGAGCTGGAAACAGATGGAGAAAAGATGTGGGTGAATGGAGAAGAATGTCTATTTTAAAAGGGAAACGACCATGTTACAATTTCAAACGATGCCAACTCAGTCTTTTACAGCGATAATAGAAAAATGTAATCAAACAGGACTTTATATTGCACATGTTCCGGGCATTTCTGGGGCTCACACTCAAGCTCGAACTTTAGATGAACTTAAATCTAATCTTGAAGAAGTGCTCTCTTTAATTCTCGAAGATCATCGCTGTATTCCGCAAAGCGAATTCATTGGGACTCAAACGATCACTCTCCATGTCTAACATTCCAGTACTTAAGGCAAAAGAGGTGATCCGACTTCTAGAGAATCTCGGATTTTACGAGGCACGACAGAAAGGTTCTCACAAACAATTTCGTCACGAAGATGGTCGTGCTACTACAGTGCCTATCCATCCAGGACGGGACCTTTCACCGCTTCTATTACGGCAAATTGCAAAGGATATTGGAATAAGTATTGAGGATTTTCTGAAAAGTAAATTAAATTTCAAACCGTCGTGAGCAACTCAAGAGCAAGGCGCGGAGGGTCCAAAAAAGCGGAGTTTACTACTGTAAATGAGCATTTTTTGGGGTGGTCGGAATCGAACAATGTACGTAATATATTGTATTTGTTAATTTTATTATTTATTAATTTTGCCTGTTGCCCCTAAAGTTGCCCCCAGAATTTTCTATCATTTCGGTTCTTTTCCACCGCAATAGAATTTTTCTGTACGCAAAATTTAGAATTTATTGAGTTTAAATATTTTTCTAAAAATTACATTCACATTACTCATCCAAGAATTTTACGATTAACTTCCATTTCAATAACAAGCTCACGAATTTTTGCATCCTCTTTTCCAGCAATTCGAGCGTTTATTATTTTTGATACTTCGCTTGCTGGCCAACCTACCACTCGTGCTCCTAGGTTTACAGGCTTTGTCCATAAGCCCTGGGAGATGTAAGCGTAAAATAATCCGCCCATTGCTGCATCATCTTTTTTCGTTCTGCTAAGTGCGCTGTGCGATTGTAAGCACGGCCGTTAGGATCACGAACAGCATGAGCCAATTGATGCTCAATAAAATCAGGGCGAACGCCTAACACTTCATCTAAAACTGTTCTAGCCATTGCCCGGAAACCATGTCCGCACATCTCTTCTTTAAGGAACTCCATACGACGCAGCGCTGCCAACACCGCATTATTGCTCATTGGCCTGCTATTCGTTCTTACTCCCGGAAAAACATAGCGTCCGTGACCAGTTAACGACTGCAGTTTCTGTAGAATTTCTATGGCTTGCCGCGATAACGGAACAAGATGAGGTTCTCGCATTTTCATACGAGCAGCAGGGATATTCCATTCCGCTTTTTCAAGATTGATTTCAGTCCATTCTGCATTGCGAAGTTCACCTGGGCGTAGAAACATCAAAGGAGCCAAACGTAACGCGCACTTGGTTACAAAATAACCTTCATAGCCATCTATAGCTCGTAGAAGTTCCCCAATGGCTTTTGGTTCTGTAATCGCAGAGAAATGACGTTCTTTTACAGGAGAAAGAGCTCCTTTCAAATCGCCCGAAGGATCACGATCAACTCTTCCAGTCACGACGGCATATCGGAAAACCTGTCCACAATTTTGCAATACTCGGTGTGCAGTATAACCCACACCGCGATCTTCGATTCGACGGAGCACAGTCAGTAATAAAGGTGCATTAATTTCAGTAATGGGACGGCTCCCTATCCATGGAAAAACATCTTTTTCAAATTGCTGTATAAGGCGACTGCTGTAGAGTTCCGTCCATATCGAAGAATTCTTTGCACACCATTCTCGCGTTATCACTTCAAAGGTATTTGCGGCGAGGTTTGCCTTTGTCGATTTTATAGCTTTTCGATTTTCACTGGGGTCAGCCTCTTTAGCCAAAAGCTTCCGAGCTTCCTCTCGTTTTTCTCGAGCATCCTTTAAACTGACATCGGGATAAACGCCAAAAGAGAGGCGTTTTTCTTTTCCACCAAATCTATATTTTAGGCGCCACCACTTGCCTCCATTTGGGGAAATTTCGAGGTAAAGTCCTCTTTCATCAAAGAGTTTGGTGGTTTTAGAGCTAGGTTTGGCGTTTCGAATTTTAACATCGTTGAGTGACATTTGGGGGCAACTCATTTTTATAATCTTTTGTTGCCCCCACTGTTGCCCCCACAAACTATTGGATGTCAATAAATTCTCTCGGATGATCTTGGACAAGAAATAAAGAAAAAGCCCACATTTACGTGGGCTTAAAGACTTCTTTGAACTCTATTGGACTATTTAAAAATGCCGGTGGTCGGGGTCGAACCGACACAAGCTTGCGCTTACACGATTTTGAGTCGTGCGCGTCTGCCAATTCCGCCACACCGGCAAAAAATAGACATTTTCCAACACCCCCTCTTAAGATAAGAGGGGGAAGGGGGAGTTATGGATTCACTGAATCCAAGACCGCCCTCTCCCAACCGAAAATGTTCTCACATTTTCCCCCTCAAGGGAGAGAAGACTTCTACAGGTAATTCTTCTAAAGGGAAATTTTGTTTTCTCCAATTATCCACTGAACTTGCTGCCCGCACACAGCCTAGGGTACATTTATCCTGGCAGCTCTTATAACTATAAAATTCCCTTTTCAAGTCTTCATAAGCATAATCCATCAAATTTTTACTAAAGGCAGATCGGGTTTGCGAACACCAGCTGACCACGCCGTTTTCATCCACGTAGAGATAGCGCGAACCTGCCCTGCATTTGAAAGGGGCAGAGCCTTTGTGGATCATCTCATCCCGATATTCTGTAAACTCGGGAAAACTTTTAGGGATGAGTGCCTTGATGCGTTCATAGACCTTCAGTTCTTCATTGTTCAATTTCACTTGTCCATCCGGGCCATGAATCAGCAAGACTCGTGGCTTAAAACCCATCTCCTTGGCATACTTGATCACTTCGTAAGATTCTTCCGGAGGACAGGAGCCTACCACCCCGGAGACCACCACATTAAATTTGGCGTATTGTTTCAGTAAATCCAGTTTTTTGCGCAAACTATCTAACACCTTCACGGTGGTTTCATTGGGTTCTACGCCGTCGATAGAAATTTGCATGTCTTGCAAACCCGCATCATTCAAACGTTCGATGAGCTCTTGTTTCAGATAAAAACCATTGCTGATCATGGTGGTCTTTAAAAATTTCAGTTCCTGACGGGCATAGCGGATCAGTTGGGTCAGCTCGGGATGCAGGGTGGGTTCACCGCCGGTAAAACAGATGGAAAAAGAGCCCAAATCCTTTAGCTTTTTGGCACGAGCCTTGAGTAAATCGAGCGAAACGGGATTGGAGGTTTTATCGTACTCGTTACAATATCCACAACTGAGATTGCATCTCCGGATTACCACCAGCTGTGTAAATAGAGGGGCAAAGCTTAGACGCTGTAAAAAATTGAGTTCCATAGGAATTTTCAGCGAGAAGAAACTGCGACTTTGGCTGGATCCAGCTTAAAAATTTCTTTCTTGAAAAAAACAAGAAAAACCCAGGTGACGTTGGCTCCCAAGGCGCTCAAATGAAGAATTAAGGGAAGCTGGTTGAAAAAGGTGAGACCCATAAAAAAGAGGGCAAAAAAGTCACGCTTCATCACGAATCCAAACTTCGTAAAAATTTTTAGAAACGCCCGAGCCTCCTGCTTTTCTTCTTTTTGGATGTCTTTCTGGATCGTCACCAAAGATCCCGAATTGGTGTAACGAACCAGATACAAAAACATCAGGCCCAAGGTAAGCAACACGCCCGCCAGCATGAAAAATGACTCATAAACGTAGAAAGAGCTCCCCGTCTGCCGATAGAGCCCCGTACAAACCCCCAGCAGAAAAATAAAATAAGTAAAATTATCGCTGGCCGTGTCCAGCCACTCCCCCAGTTTGGAGGCACTGAGTTTTAACTTGGACATCTCCCCATCGCAACCATCCAAAATGGAAGACATCTGAAAAAGAAAACCACCCAGGGCCACCTGCCAATAAACCCCTGAAGAAACAAAATAAGCGGAAAGAACGCCTACCAGCGTGACCAAGGCAGTGACCTGGTGGGCAGAAAGAGAAGTCTTGCACAAGAAACGCGAGATAAACAGAGAGATATGTCGATTGATATTTCTGGAGAACCAGCCATCTGTCGGTTTACGCAAGCGTTCAAAGAGGATATCTTCGGCATGTTTCAAGGCCTCGGGGGTATCGACATCCTGCCAAAAATATTCCGAGACATCCACTACCCCAAATTTGTCTTCCAGGCTAAGCGCCTTCATCCCTTCGGAAAGGGAGACGTCCCCTTTTTTGAGATAGCAATTTTCCAACACCTCAAACAATTTGGGACGGCAATAAAAAAGACCTGTGTCGTAGGCATCGAAATCGACCAGATCCTTGGCTATCTCCCGAACCTTCTCTCCATCCAGTTTTACCTTCGTGGCATCGGGCTCATCAAAAATTTCTTTCAGCTTGTAATCGATGCCCAAAAGAACTTCATTCGAGCGAAACGGGGTCTCCAACATTTTCTCAATGGCCTTTTTTTCAAACAGATGGTCCGCCATCATCAAAATAAAATTTCCCTGGATGGCGTCTCTGGCCTTCAAAACCGAAATCCCATTGGCTTTGTGGTAATCGTCATTCTTGATAAAGGTAAGCTTTACCCCCAAGGAATCATCATTTTGAAGGGCGGAGACGATGTCCTCCCCCCGATAACCCACCACGATGACAAAATCGCGTATGCCCGCCTGTTTTGCGGTGAGGATGCTGCGTTTGATGAGAGAAAGCCCCCCTACTTTTCGAAGAGGCTTGGGAATATCTCCCCCAAAACGCTGAATTCGACTGCCATTTCCTGCGGCTAGAATAAGGGCTTGTTTTGGCATGGTGGACCTAAAAATACTATCTAACTCCTGTTACGCGATTTTCATTCCTCACCCTCTCTCTTGACGGGAGAGGGCAGGGAGAGGGTGATGACTGGGATATCGTGTAAGGTGAGTTGCATAATACGAATTACAAAATTAACAGCGAGGCTTAGTATAGCCTAAAAACTCCCGTCAACAACAAAGTATGCCTCAAGGAATACTTGTCTTATTCTCCTTTTTTGTTATCCAGCCCCACTCACCATGAAAAATCTAAAAAATAAATCCATGTTGCTGAGCTATGCCTTTCTGGTTTTAGGGATTAGCCTAGTCATTTGGCTCATCAAACAACTCGGCCCTCAGGAAATTTTATACAATTTAAAGATTCTAGGCTGGTATTTCATCCCTCTCATCTGCCCTTCCCTGCTTACCTTTTTGTTGCAGACCGAGGCCTGGAACGAGTTTTTAAAATCGGTAAACTACCCCCTGCGCTTTGCCCGCTTATTCATGATTAAAGCGGCCGGGGAGGCTGTCAACAACATCAACCCCCTCAATTGGGGGGGAGGAGATCCAGTACGGATTTTACTGCTCAAACCCTGGGTTCCCCCTACTCAGGGAACGGCCAGTGTCGTGGTAGACCGCACCCTCACCTCGATTGCCCTGGTTTTGTTTATGCTGATTGGAATTCTGATTGCGCTGGTGGATTTCGATTTTCCCCTGAATGTGAAAGCCGGCCTGAGCGGCTCGGTTCTCCTGATGTTGGGCCTCACCTATTATTTTTATCACCAGCAACATCAGGGTCTGTTTAGTTTTTTGATTCGTTTGCTGCAAAAACTAAAACTCAAGAAAAATTTTTCTGAAAAAAGTTTACAGCAAGCCGAAGAAGTAGATGGCTATATTTCCCAGTTTTACAAACAGCATCAGGGTCGATTTTTTCTGGCGGTTTTTTATCATTTTTTGACCCGCTTTCTAGGGGTAATGGAGATTTTTCTGGCGGCTTATTTTTTGGGAGCCCCCATTACCTTTGTGGGGGCCTATCTGATGGCCTCGGTGACGGCTATTGCAATTATGATTTTCGCCTTCATTCCTGGCGCAGTAGGTGTGATGGAAGGCACCTACGCCGCCACGTTTCATCTGCTGTCTTTGGATCCCGCCACCGGAACCTCGGTACAAATTTTCAGGAGGATACGCACTTTGCTCTGGGCAGGCATAGGATTTGCTTACATCTCCTGGCAGCAGCGAAGTGTTCCAAAAAACAACACCTGAATTTTTTCAGCTATTTTTGGAGTGGAATCGCTCTTCCATCATCAACCTCTTTCAATTAAACGCTTATCCATACGGTTGGTCATTAAAACTCTCTTCCCTTCTTATTTCTTCAGGAATTAACCCTCTCAAGGCTCTTAATTCATCAGATCCTATTTTGGAACCCAAATTTTGAATCATTGTATTTGCATCATCAACAAAGTCTTCCCACTGTCTGTACGCAGAGAGAAAGTCTCTAAATGAGTTAAGGACTGATTCATCCATTTCACTTTCTAAAGTCCTTGTGAATCTCTCATCCAAATATTCTAACAGGACTAGTTTCGGGCTCAACCACGGTCCGTCCTCCCAAGAGGGCGAGCCGTATTCCATCCTATCTCTTTCTCTTTGATCAAGATATTCTCTGTATCTCTCGGTGAGAGAATTACGTACTTCTTCAGCTATTGCAGATCGAGACCTCTCATAGCTTTGTTCTAATTCTCCTGCTTCAATTGCTATACGGTCCAAAATAGTTGCTCTTTGTTCTTCCTCTAAACGCGAAGAAGCCTGGAGTAAATTTATTAAATAGAGGGAGGAACCTTTTTCTTGTTCTTGTTGTTCTAGGGACCTCCTGAACAACTCTCTAACATGGTCCCCCTCCAACGGAACCGGACTCAGTAGAATATCGATAACATCTGCACGATGTTGAAAAAGTCGTACCTGAGCTTCGGTCAAACGAGAACATTCAAGCAAACGCGCGCAACTGTGAGGACCAAGAGAAGCCGCTATCCGGCTGATAATTCTTGTCCGCAATTCATCCGAAATATCTGAATCTATTCTTAAAGCTATGCTCACCAGTCCTGGGATCGTATTCCTACTTAGAGAATCCGATTTTAATAATCTTTCGATCGTTCTAACACTCACAGATTCAGGCCTATTCTCCATCTGTTCAATAAGCGCTTCTTCTCTGTGTTCAGCCATGCGTTCGAGTAGTTTTGGGCCAGCGATGACAACTACAACTAGAGCAGAAAATGCTAGGACCCCTCCTATTATTGCACGAGCATCATCATCGAGATTACTAACACTCGGCCACCGTACAGGGGCTTCCCCATTCTCATCACAACCTGCCAGAAGCACAAGGCTTGCCAGCAAAGGAGAATAACTTCTTGCTGACCCCCTTACTTCACTCATGAAGCGCGAGACTCTCTGTACTCCTGCCTCTGCAAAGCCCCCCACCGCTCGATTACCGGCATGAAATCCCATATTTCTGAAAAGTTGTGTCCCTGTTAAATGGGCAGCCACCTCCTCCCGACTGAGATGGGCGGTATTAAACAGGTCTGTTCGAAGTGCTGAGGCCCCCGAAAAAAGAAGCCCTCCACACAAGACATCCAGGGGAACCCGAAGATAGAGGGGCAACGCTTGCATCAAGGGATGCAGGGCCCAGTTGCCCGCATGCATCAGCGAGAAATCGGTTGCGGAACCTGTCACATGAACTAAAGAGGCTCCCGGATTAGCCGAGGAAAGGGCCCCTGTGAGAAGAGAAAACACAGAAGCATTTGCCAGCATCCCCACAGTGCCAGCCAGGGCCCGAACTCCAATTCGGGAAGAGGCATTAAAAAGTTGCCCCAGCGCCAAACGCTCCACCTGTTGCACACCAAAAGAAGTGAGCACTTGCCGACTGGCAAAGGAACCTACAGCCCCCGCAACCATGCCTAACACAAACATCTTTCCAACTTCCTTTGCCATTTCCGAGGTCAAAACCTCTGTGCGGACGGTGTGCGTGAGGTCTGTCAAGGCATGAGTCCAAAAAGAAGAAGTGCGAAGCTCGCTGCCTCTGTTTCGAATTTCATGCATCAAGTAAGAAGCTTCTTCTCCGAGAATTGAAAGCAAGTGCGGGGTATTCTCTGCAGGAACAACCAGAGGTGGAGTGGGAGAGACTGGGTGAGAGGATGAATTCCCCCCAAGCAAATGGACTTGATAACGCAGCATAAAAATCCCTTCTGTATTAGTGTCATTGGACCCACCCCGGAGTTATCGGCAGGCCTCCATAAAAGTTGCTAAATCTTTTGAAGGCGGATGCATTTAATTACTGGGGGTAAAAAAGAGCAAAAAGTAAGGAAAGTTTAATTTTGCTTAGAGATAAAAAGAAGGCGAGGATTTCTTGGTTTGAAAAGGACAAGAAAGGAGCCTCGCCTATGAT